>JAUVWB010000101.1 GCA_030604345.1 Desulfofustis sp.
CGCGCCCGGGCCGACATCGCCCGGCAGCTCGATACCTTCGTCACGGGACTCTTCCGCGATTACCAGACCTCCACCGTGGCCGTCTATGGCAAGGCGCCGGTGGAAGAACAGCACGTTGTAGATACGCTGAAGAATCTCACCCGCATCTCCGTGCACGGCGCCAAGGTGGTCGACCACTGGCGCGACCCGAAGACCAACACCATCTACTCCCTGGTACGTCTCGATCTCGACGGCATCAAAGCCACGGTTGGCGAGATGCGGGAAATGGATCAAACCCTGCGCGGTTACGTACGCAGCCATGCCGAGGCGGCCTTTGATCAGTTGGGCCGCGAAGAACAAAGGAGATAACAAGATGATCAACACGCGATGGGTACGTTTTTCACTGCTGGCCGCTGTGGTTCTGCTCTTCCTTTCGGCCTGCGGCGGCACCCGGGTCACCCGTATGGATGTCGATGAGGTACGCGACCTGTCCGGCCGCTGGAACGACACCGACAGCCGCATGGTCGCCGAATCGATGGTGCAGGACTGCCTGAACCACCCCTGGATCACCCAGTTCACCACCCGCACCGGCAAGCAGCCCGATGTCATCGTCGGCCAGATCCGCAATCGCTCCTCCGAGCACATCAGCACCGAAACCTTCACCAAGGATCTGGAGCGCTCGCTGATCAACTCCGGCCGCGCCAACTTCGTCGCTTCCGCCGAAGAGCGTCTGGGCGTTCGCCAGGAGCGGATGGATCAGGATCTGCACGCTTCCCCCGAGTCGCGCAAGGCACCGGGGATGGAAGCCGGTGCCGATTACATGCTGACTGGCACCATCAACTCCATCATCGATCAGGAAGGGCGCGAAAAGGTCGTCTATTACCAGGTCAATCTCGAGTTGATCGACATGACCAATAACCGCAAGGTGTGGATCGGCGACAAGAAGATCAAGAAATTCGTCGACCGTTCCCGTTTCAAGCTGTAAATATCCTCTGATTGCTGTCGCTGCAGCTGACGTCACGACATCTGCAGCGATGGTAATGGGCGCAATGATTGCTCGGAAACTGAAAATAGTCCGTCTGCCCCTGGTCATCGTGCTGTCGTGCCTGCTGCTGGCCGGCTGTGCCGGCCATCGGCGCCTGATGGAGGATTCGTATCAGCATGCCCTGGTCGGCAACTACCAGGGAGCGCTCGCCGATCTGGAGCGCTCGTCCCTGGCGCGCAGCAAGAACAACCGCCTTCTCTTTCTGATGGAAAAGGGGGTGCTGCTGCACCTTGCCGGGGAATTCCGGCAAAGCAACGAGGTGCTCGAAGAGGCCGATCGTCTTGCCGAAGAACTCTTCACCCGCAGCCTGTCAGCGGAGACGATGAGTTTTTTGAGCAGTGACACGATCATCCCTTACGCCGGCGAGGATTACGAATCGGTCTATATCAACTACTACAAAGCCCGAAACTATCTGGCCTTGGGGGATCTGGCGGCGGCTCGTGTCGAGTCGCGCAAGGTCGATGAAAAGCTCAATTACTTCACCGACAGTTATCAGGGGCGCAACGTCTACAAGGAGAGCGCCTTTCTGCGCCTCTTGACCGGGTTGATCTACGAGGCGGAAAACGACCCCAACAACGCCTTTATCGCCTACCGCAACAGCCTTGAAGCCTATCGTGCCTATCAACAGAAGTACCAGATCGCCGTTCCCGTCCAGTTGTGGGGGCGATTGTTGGCCAGCGCCAGGGCCATCGGTTTTACCGACGAATACGAGCGCTTTCGCCAGGAGGCGCAGCGTGCCGGAGTGCATCCGGACGAGGCGGAGACGCTGGTGGCGGTGATCATCGATGTCGATTTTGTGCCGGTCAAGCGTGAGGAGTTTGCTCTCTTCCCCTCTCCTCAGGGGTTCCCCGTCAAGTTGGCCCTGCCGGTCTTCGAGGACCGGCCGCGCCGGCCGGGGAAGGTTCTTGTTTCTCTCAATGGCGCCGAGTGGAAAGCCGCCGAGCGCTTCGAGGACGTCGGGGCGATTGCCAGGCAAAGTCTGGAGGACAAGAAAGGGCGTGTTCTGGCGAAAATGATTGCCCGAGCGGTGAGCAAGCAGATGGCCGCCCGCCGTGCCGAAAAGGAACTGGGCCCTTTGGCCGGTCTGGTGGCGCAGGTGGCGGCGGTGGCTACCGAAAATGCCGATGTGCGCTCCTGGACGATGCTGCCGGCGCAGGTACAGGTGGTATTGCTCCCCGTTGATCCCGGGCGACATACGGTCGCCATTTCCCGCGGCAATCACCACGAAACCCACGAAATCGAAGTGCAGCAGGGGGGGGTGGGGTTCGTTCTCACCAGGTTGAAATAGCAGGGTGACTGTTGCGTGCCGCCTTTGCCGCTGTCGCCCAGCCAGTCTACAGGCCAATCGGTCCCTGCGCGAAAGGATCTTTCATGCGTACTCTGTTTGTTGTCGCGATGCTCATGCTGGTGGGCGGCTGTGCCGGAAAGGGCCCTCCCGACTGGACGGTCGGCAAGAGCACGGACTATCCGGCCGAGAGTTGGTTGCTGGGAGTCGGGGTGGATCGGGACAGAGGGCGGGCGGAAGATCGGGCAAGGGCAGAGATCGCCAAGGTCTTTCAGGTGGAAATCCAGGCTCTCGAGCGCAGTGAAGAATCGCACCGCCTGTCGCAGGTCGGCAGAATGCTGAGCAGTGAGTACGCGCAGGTTGTCACTGCCGAATTGATCACCAAGAGCAGCCGGGTTTTGGCCGGAACAGTGATTGCCGAAGTCTGGCAGAATCCTCGATCCGGCGAATATCACGCCCTGGCGGTCCTCGATCGCCTGCGGGTAGCTCTCGGATTGCGCGGCGAACTGCAGGGGCTGGACGAGCGAATGGGGGAGTTGGTGGCTCGGGCGGAACAAACCGCTTCGACCCCCCGTCGCCTCGGCCTCTATCTGCAGGCGCTGCGCCTGGTCGATCAACGGCAGGGTATCGCTGCCGATCTGCGCATAGTCGAGCCGTCCGGCTTCGTTGCCGATCCGCCGTATGCGGGGCACGATATCGCCTCGCGGGTCGACCGTACCGCTGCAGCCGTCCGCATAGGTCTGTACCTGCGGGAAGGGACGCCGGCCGTTGTCCAGGGCGCGCTCGTTCGCGCCCTGGCTGATATCGGCATCTTGCAGACGCCTGTCGGTGAGCAGAACCTGCTGATCCGGGGGGAAGTTTCCGTCGACAATTACAGCACCGGCAGCGTCGTTCTGTGGAGCATGGCCTCGGCACAAATCGAACTCTTCGATAGTGAGGGGACGATGCTCGATTCGCTGCGCAGCAGCGTCCGCGAAGGATCGCAGGTGAGCGGCCGGGCGGAAGCTCTGGCCCGGGAAAAGCTCGGCGAAAAGCTTGCTGTGCAGTTGATCGAGCGACTGGGGTATCTGGCAGGGAAGAAATAAAAGGCACGATTGGAAACAATAAAAAAGGGTGGCTCATCCAGGGGCCACCCTTTGAATGGCAGGTGTTTGAGCTTGGACCGGTCACGGCAAGAGTGATTGACCTCGCCAGGAAAGCTGTTAAATGAGCTCTAGGGGGTTGGAGGAACGCGATAAATATTAGAAAAATCAAATATAATACGGCGGACGCCATCACCCCCTCCAAGAAAAGTCTCATGGTCGGGAGGCAGCTGAACACCATTGAGGAGGGGATTATGCAGACGAAGTTGATGAGCGCGTTGTTTTTTGCCACATGTTTGACATGGATATTGGCACCGATGGCCGATGCCAAAATCGCGGGGCCCTGTAATGATTGTCATGCGGGCAGCCCTGCTGAAGCCCCAGATGCATCCATGTGGAGTTCAGGATGCGTCACCTGTCACGCACTGGGGGGCGACGAGAGGATTGTGACCTTTCCCGGGGGGGACCGAATACCGCAAGTCTATCATACCGATGGTATGGGAGATCTGGCGGGAGGTAATTTCGCCTACATATCCGGCGCTAAGATTGGCGCAGGCTCAGACTTCAGCAGGAAAGGGCACGACGTCATTGATCTCTTTCCGGGAGGGGACGATCTTTTGACTCTTCCGCCGGGCTTCATTCATATTGACCAGCCCGCTTACTTTCGGCACAGATTGACCTGCGCCGGAATAAACGGCTGCCATGGATTGCGAAATCAGCTGATGGATGGTCCCCATGGGGAACCCATCCCGCGCGTGGGGATTGACGCCATCAAAGGTGCTCATCATGCCAATGTAGATGGACGATTGATTGTGGCGGACAAAGTGCACAACAGTTACCGCTTTCTGATGGGATTGCGAGGATTGGAGCATACCTATGCCCCTGACAGATGGCAGAACGTCAGCCCCGCTATCCACAACGAATATCTGGGCGCACAGCCCCTCCCCGGAGAAGAACATCATTGTTCCAGATGTCATTCCGGATCACCCAATCCAACCAAGGATTCCTATATAACAACGCCCCGGCACAGCATGAGCGGCTTCTGCGAAACCTGTCACAGCGATTTTCACACAAGGCAGGATGTGAACCTGGCGTTCCTGCGGCACCCCTCCGATTTCGTAATCCCCGATAGCGGAGAGTATGCGAATTATGTTTTTTATGAGCTGACGGCACCTGTGGCCAGGCCCATCATCCCCGAGGAACCATCGGATCTGGTAAACCCGGGCCGGGATATGGTCATGTGTCTCTCCTGTCACATGGCCCACGCCAGTCCCTATGACGGTTTGTTGCGCTTCGATTACAGAAGGATGATTGCAGGCACCGATACGGCCGCAGGCATAGGCTGCTTCGCATGCCATAGTAATAAGGGGAAAAATTGGGAAAAATATTAAATGACTCGGAATAGTCAGATAAGCTGAATGCCAGAAGCTGAGTTTCCCGGCAACAGCTCGTCGGCGGCGGACCCCACAAGCAAAAGGGACGGAATGCAGTTGCTGCGTTCCGTCCCTTTTTGTCTGCAGGGCAACCCGCTTGTCGGTCGATGAAGTCTTCTTACCCCGACTTCTTCTCCGCACGCTTGCGGTCGTTGGCGTCGAGGTAGCGTTTGCGCAGGCGAATCGATTTGGGGGTCACCTCGACTAGTTCGTCTTCGGCGATATACTCCAGTGCCTGCTCCAAGGAGAGGATATGCGGCGGCGAGCACTTGGTCGAGTCGTCGGAGCCGGAGGCGCGCACGTTGGTCAGCTTCTTGCCGCGGCAGGCGTTGACCACCAGGTCGTTGTCCTTGGCGTGCTGGCCGATGATCATCCCCTCGTATACGGCGGTACCGGGGCCGATGAAGAGGATGCCGCGATCCTGCAGGTTGAAGAGGGAGTAGGAGTTGGTCTCGCCGGCCTCGATGGAGATGAGGACGCCATTCTTGCGGCCGGCGATGGGCCCCTTGTAGGGGCCGTACTCGTGGAAGGTGTGGTTCATCACGCCGGTGCCGCGGGTATCGGTGAGGAACTCGGTGCGGAAACCGATCAGGCCGCGGGCGGGAATGACGAACTCCAGGCGATTGACGCCGTTCATCGGCTGCATGGAGACCATCTCCGCCTTGCGGGTACCGAGCTTCTCGATCACCGTCCCCTGATGCTCTTCCGGCACGTCGATGACCAGGTATTCCATCGGCTCGCACCGCTGCCCGTCGATGTCGCGGAAGATGACCTCCGGCTTGGAGACGGACAGCTCGAAACCCTCGCGGCGCATGTTCTCGATGAGGATCGACAGGTGCAGCTCACCGCGTCCGGAGACCTTGAAGGTGTCGGTGTTCTCCGTCTCTTCCACCCGCAGCGAGACGTTGGTGCGCAGCTCCTTCATCAGCCGGTCGCGGATGTTGCGGGAAGTGACGTACTTGCCTTCCCGACCGGCGAAGGGGGAGTCGCTGACCATGAAGTTCATCGACAGGGTCGGCTCGTCGATGGCCATATACGGCAGGGCTTCCGGGGCGGCGGCGCTGGCCAGGGTTTCGCCGATACCGACCTCCTCGAAGCCGGCAATGGTGACGATGTCCCCGGCCACGGCTTCGGCCAACTCCACCTGATTGAGCCCCTCATAGCCGAGCAGCTTGCTGATGCGGCCGCGGACGATCTTGCCGGTCTTGTCGATGTGGGCGACGGTCTCGCCGGCCTTGACCCGGCCGTTGAAGATCTTGCCGGTGGCCAGACGACCGATGTAATCGTTGTAGGCGACACTGCTGACCAGCAACTGAAAAGGGGCGTCGGGGTTGGCCTCCGGAGGGGCGACGCGGTCGGCGATCATGGCGAAGAGCGGTTCCAGATCGCTCGACTCCTCGGCC
>JAUVWB010000343.1 GCA_030604345.1 Desulfofustis sp.
GTTGAATACGAAAGACCTCATGACCAAGGTTGATCAAGGCGATCTTCACCTCGCCACGATAATCGGCGTCGATGGTGCCGGGACTGTTGATCAGGGTAATACCGTGGCGAATGGCCAGGCCGCTGCGCGGCCGAACCTGCAATTCATAGCCACCCGGCACGGCTACCGCCAGCCCGGTGGGAATAAGGGCTCGTTGGCCCGGCTGCAGGAGCTGGTCGCCATCCACTGCGGCGCATACATCCATGCCGGCCGACCCGGCTGTCTCGTATGATGGCAGCGCCAGGTCGGCGGTCCGTTCCGGGTCAAGCCAACGGATGGCAACCGCCACCGCCGTGGGAGATGAATGCATCGTCATCGCCTTGAGGGAGCCTTGAGAGAGGGCTGCTGCCGCCGCGAGCAAACGACGGCAGCATCCCGGCACAGAAGGGTTTCGTGAAGGGCTGCTCAGTCCTGCAGCAGGGCCTTGCGGCTCAGACGGATACGACCGCGCCCGTCAATCTCGAGCACCTTCACCTCGATCTCGTCGCCTTCCTTGACCACGTCGGTCACTTTATTGACCCGTCCCTTGTCGAGTTCCGAGATATGAACGAGCCCGTCCGTACCCGGCAGGATCTCGACAAAAGCTCCGAAATCCTTGATGGTTTTAACCACACCCTTGTATACGGCGCCGATTTCAGGTTCGGCGGTGATGGTCTTGATCCGGTACAGCAATTCCTCGAAGTTACCACCGTCTACGGTGAAAATCTTGACCAGGCCGCTGTCCTCCACCTCGATCTTGGCGTCGTAGTCGGCAGACAACTCCTTGATGACCTTGCCGCCGGGGCCGATCAGATCGCGGATCTTGTCGGGGTTGATATGCAGTGAGTGGAACTTGGGCGCGTAGGAAGAAATCTCCTTGCGCGCCTCGGCAATGCCCTTGCTCATTTCCCCGAGGATATGCAACCGGCCGCTCTTGGCCTGGGCCAGTGCTTGGCCCATGATGGCGCGGTCGACACCGGCGATCTTGATATCCATCTGCAGGGAGGAAACACCCTGAGCCGTCCCGACCACCTTGAAATCCATGTCGCCCAGGTGATCCTCGTCGCCGAGGATGTCGGAAAGCACCACCACCCGATCATGCTCCTTGATCAGCCCCATGGCGATACCCGAGACCGGCGCGCTGATCGGCACACCGGCGTCCATCAGCGCCATGCTGCCGCCGCAGACCGTGGCCATGGACGAGGAGCCGTTGGACTCAAGGACCTCGGAGACGACTCGGATGGAATACGGGAAGTCCGCTTCTGCCGGTAGGACCGCTTCGAGGCCACGCATGGCCAGCGTTCCGTGGCCGATGTCACGCCGCGACGGACCGGTCATGCGCCGCACCTCACCGACACAGAAGGGCGGGAAGTTATAATGGAGCATGAATCGCTTGTTCTCTTCGCCGCCCAGGGTCTCCACCCGTTGCTGATCGCGTTCACTGCCGAGGGTGGCTGTGACCAGCGCCTGGGTTTCACCGCGCGTAAACAGCGCTGAGCCGTGGGTTCGCGGCAGATAACCGGCTTCGCAGCTGATGGGACGGATCTGATCGAAGGCGCGGCCGTCGATCCGCCGACCCTGGTCGACGATCATCGCCCGCATCTGCTGCTTGCGGTATTTCGACAGGAGTTCGCCGATCTCTCCGGCACGGAGGCCCTCAGGATCGAGTTCCGCAGCGATCGCCGTGAGCAACTCATCGTAGGCGCGGCCGCGCTCGATCTTGTCGGCCGTGGCGATGACCGTTGCCATGGGCGCGGAGGCCCGCTCGACAATCTGCCGATAAAGAGTCTCGTCGATCTCTTTCTTCTCCACCGAGCGTTTTGCTTTGCCGCTGGTCGACTGCAACTGCTTTTGAATCTCCACCAGCGGCTGCAACTGCTGGAAAGCGAAGAAGATGGCGTCGAGGACCACCTCCTCGGGCAGGATATCGGCCTTGCCTTCCACCATTACCACCGCATCTTCGGTACAGGCGACGACAATATCCATCGACGATCGCTTCAACTCCGAAGTGGTCGGGTTCATCACGAAGGCCCCGTCGATATAACCGACTCGACCGCCGGCCACCGGCCCCGCAAAGGGGATATCCGACAGGACCAGCGCGCAGCTGGCTCCGGTCAGGGCCAGCATGTCAGGTTCATGCTCCTGGTCGGCTGAAAGCACCGAGGCAATGACCTGGGTCTCGGCGTAATAGCCGTCGGCAAACAAGGGCCGCAGCGGCCGATCGATGATCCGGCAGGTGAGGACCTCGCGATCGCTCGGACGGCCGATTTCACGGCGAAAGTAGTTTCCGGGAATCCGGCCGACGGAGGCGAGCTTTTCCTGGTACTCGATGGTCAGCGGCAGGAACCCCATCTCCGGCTTGTTTCGTTTTTCACCGACCGCCGTCACCAATACGACGGTCTCGCCGCAGCGTACGACTACGGATCCGGAGGCTTGCTTGGCCAGTTTACCGGTTTCGATCGAAATGATGGTGTTACCAACGGTGGCTTCAACTGTTTGCATCATCTATGTCTCCACATTCCAGATCCAGGGTGGACCCGGATTTTTTCCGACCGACACAATCTCCGGTCGGACTTTACTACATCAATGAAATGATCTTCGATAATTTCATCACGGACCATTCCGCCCCATTGCGAAATGGCATGCTTCATCACAAC
>JAUVWB010000054.1 GCA_030604345.1 Desulfofustis sp.
CTGAGCAGCATAGCGAAGCGCCAGTTCACGGAGTTCTTCATGGCGTTTGGCCCGGTAGTTGCCGACATCGATACTCAATTGGATGCGGCCGGGGATCTTGCGGGAAACGATTTTACGTAACAGGTATTGGAGGCTGTCCAGTGTTTTTCCTTCCTGACTGGTGAGTATCGGCTCGCAGGCATCTCCAACGGTGCAGAGAACGGTTCCATCCTGGTTTTCGACGGAGACCTCGGGCGGACAGGCCATCAGTTCAAGCAACCGTTCCAGTTCGCTTTTGACGATCGCCAGCGTTTCACTGGATAATTCGACCGGTTCGCGAAGCAGATCCTCGTCGTCGTCACCGTTGGTGTCATCAGTTTCCCGCTCTTCTGTATCGCTTTCTTCGTTGCCCTCAAGACTAGTCTCAGCTCGCCTCACCAGTGCCGGGCGGGCAGGGGCCTGTCTGACGGGGTCGGTAACGGCCGTCGGAACGATTCGTGTTTCCGGTTCTTCGGGGGTATGAGAAGATGGTTGGTCGATGGGTTGCAGGGCAACTCTGATGTGGGCTTTTTTGCGAATAAGACCGAAAATTCCTTTGGAACCTGTTTCGATGACCTCGATGACGAGGTTTTCCTGAGCGACGCCGAGGGACTCGCACGCCTCGCGGATGGCGGAAGGCACGTCCTGGCCGTAAAAATCTTTTTTATCCGGTGACATTGATCATTCCTGAAAAGAAGTAACGAAGATCATGGCGTGGTGCTGAAGATACCGGAGTCATGAGGTACTGGCAGCGGCCGGCTTTCGTTGACGATTGATCAGGTATTGCTGCAAAATAGACAGCAGGTTATTGACGAACCAGTAGAGCACCAAGCCGGATGCGAAGTTGACAAACATCACGGTGAAAATGACCGGCAGGAAAAGCATGATCTTCGCCTGGGTGGGGTCGGCGGTGGTCGGGGTCATTTTCTGCTGCAAAAACATCGATGCCCCCATGAGCAGGGTCAATACCGGTAGGCCACCGAGATAAGGCAGATCGAAACCGAGATAGAGACGATCCGGAGCGGAAAGATCGTTGATCCACAGCATGAAGGGCGCATGCCTCAACTCGATCGATTGCAGAAGCACTTTATACAGCGCGAAGAATACGGGGATCTGCAGGATCATGGGAAGACAACCGCCCAGCGGATTGACCTTGTACGTCTTGTACAGGTTCATCATTTCTTGGTTCATCCTGGTCGGATCATTTTTGTATTTTTCCTTGATCTTGACCATCTTGGGCTGCAGTTTCTGCATGTTCTTCATGGACTTCAGGCCTTTCTGGGTAATTGGCCAGAACAGGGCCTTGAGGATGACCGTTACCAGGATAATGGCCACCCCGTAATTGCTGAACAATCCATAAAACCAGTTGAGTAGATAGAGCATCGGTTTGGCGATCACGTCAAACCAGCCGAAGTTGACTATTTTTGCTAAATTGGCTCCGCTTTCCTTGAGCAACGACAGCTTTTTCGGCCCGTAAAACAGTTGGTATCGGTATTCCTTTTCGGTGTTGGGAGCAAGGGTGTCCAGACTGCTTTGCAGGTCGATGCTGACCAATTCGCCGGCAGCGTTCAGGCCGATGGCCGAGACCGGTTTGGAGGCCGGAATGATGCCGTTCATGAAGTAGGTGTCTTCGTAAGCGACCCAGTCAATATCGCCGGACACCGTCTGCGGGCCATCCTCGAATTCTTTCAGCTTGACTTCATGAAGGCCGGTGCTGTTGAAATAGGCGGGTCCGCGAAACAGCCAATCACTGACCTTGGTGAGTTTGATGAAGGGAAGGCTCTGTTGATGCAGGGTCCCCATACCCTGTAGGACCTGCCCGCTCCGGTTGATAATGGTAACGGAATGATCGATGAGATAGTTGTCTTTGACAAATACAAAGCGCTTGATGATTTCCAAGCCGGTCGGGGTGACCGCTCGCAAGGCGATGGTCGCCTTGCCGGTAGCCGTTTCGAATTCAACCTTCTCCGTTTGGAGCGTGTAGAGGGTATCGCGGGCAAGGGCACTGCCCCAGGAAAAAGCGAGTGGTACTCCTTGGCCGCTTACGGACTTCAGCAGATCGACGCCGACCGAGCTTTCATCCAGTTCTTCCCGAAAGTGTTTCAGAACGAAGCTGGTAAAAGTGCCTCCCT
Organism: Desulfofustis sp.; assembly: GCA_030604345.1. The sequence continues at coordinate 2,151 of JAUVWB010000054.1, forward strand.
GTTCGCTGATGGTCGCCGTAAACAGATCGGTGTCCACCGTGATTTCCTTGGCCTGGCGAATCGGCTCGGCTGGTCTTTCGATGGCGGCGCCGGGGGGCAGTTGGGGAGTCGAATCAGCAACGGCTGCCGGTTGTTCGGAGGAGAGCGATGGTGCGACCGGGGCGACAGCGTGGTCGGTAGGTGCCGGTGTGGTGGCCGGTGGCGGTGCCGGCGGAACAAAGAGATATTGGTAGCCAAGAAGGATAATGAAGGAAAGGGTGATGGCCAGAAAGGCTCTGCGCATGTCCATGTTCGTTCTCGTTTCGGATCGTTGTCGGGAGACCTTGGGTTAAAAGGCGGTCAGCACGTCGTATGCTCGATCCGCTAAATCACCGGATCGTAGCCACCACGGGCAAAGGGATGGCAACGCAGTAGCCGCCACGTCCCTTTTGCCAACCCGCGCAGGGCGCCATAGTGTCTGATTGCCTCAATCGTATAGACCGAGCAGGAGGGGTAGAAACGACAGGCAGGAGGAAAGAGCGGGGAGATGAAATATCGGTAGCTGCTGATGACACCGATGAACAACCGGGCAACAATCCCGTTTTTTCGGACAGGACGCATCTTCTAGACCGACTCCAAACGAACCAGGCCTTTTACCGCCTGATCGATATGCTGTGGCGATTCAAGCGAAAAATCGGGCCGCACCGTGACGACAATGTCCGCTTTGGGGGGATAGATCCCCCTGTTCAAGCGAAACGACTCCCTGAAAATTCGCTTAATCCGGTTCCTGACAACCGCTCCTTTCACTTTTCTGCTGACGCTGACGCCGATTCGGTTGTACCCACACCGGTTGGTCAGATACACCAGTCCGAATCCGCGGCCGTACAATCGTTTGCCCTGCCTGTAGACGGTGTCAAATTCCCAGTTCTTCCGCAACAGGCATTTTTTCGGAAGACCAAAACCTTGCAAGATTTCAGGCGGACAGACGTTTTCGGCCTTTGGCCCGACGAGCGTTGATGATTGCTCGGCCGGCTTTGGTGCTCATGCGCTCACGGAAACCGTGTGTACGTTTCCTCTTGATGTTGCTTGGCTGAAATGTTCGCTTGCTCATTATAATAACCTCTTGTTACTGGCTTGTGGTTCGTCACCGAGTAGGGTCACCGCTTCTTTGGTGTCGTTGATCGGCAGCAAGATGCCCTGATCTTCGGGTGGCTCACCGGGAAGACCGGAGGAAATCAGGCGCAAAATTACAAAACAATAATATTAAACACAGATAAGCAACGGTGTCAAATAATTTCCCTGATGACTCCCGGCTGGGCGCCTATCAACAACGCCCAAGGCGATGGGTTATGAGGGACGAGCGGGACGATTCGGTTCGGCGGGGCGAGGGGAGACCGCTTGTTTCTGTAAGCCCGGTCTGCCGTCGGAGATTTTGACGGTCCATCCGTGCATGATCTTCGAGTGTGCCGGGTTGCAGCGGGGATCTGCAACCCGGCGGTGCTGTCACGGCCAGGGTACGCTTGTCGCCGCCCAACGCTGTCGTGATTCAGCGCTTTGTTTTACGGAGACTGGTGGTTCATCCGGATTGAGCGTGCTTTTTTGATTAGCGGCGTTTGGAAGCGACGCCCTTCGCTTCCCCGGTTGCGGAGACGTTCGCTTGAGTCGGATGAACCAGATTGATGAAATCCAGCGGCGCGGCCCTGTTTTCTAGTGATCGCTTCGTTGTTGATACTCCTTGAGCGCCTGGTGCAGGGCCTGGATAGCCAGGGTGGCACAATGACGGTCTTCTCGAGGAAAGCAACCAATAGCCGCCAGTACATCGTTTGCTTCCAGGGCCAACAACTCCTCAGGGGTTCGACCAATGGCTAATTCAGCGGTAAAGGAGCCGCAGAGTTGGCTCGATGCACAGCCGTCGGTGCGATAGGACGCTTGTTCCACTCGATTGTCACGGAATTTCAGAGACAGCCCGATGGAGTCGCCGCAACTGCCGGAGACCATGGACGAGCAATCGGCGCCATCGATCGGTTTGTTGAACCGAGGATTCCGCCATCGTTCGAAACCTTTTTCTCCATAGGCATTGAAGGCGTCGGTATAGGACTGTTGCTGCAATTGCTGAACCAAGGCTTCAAAAGCGTCGTCGGTGAGTGGCATAAATGATCCGTACCTCGTTTTTTGTTTACCAATGTGCTTCGGCATTGGCGCTGGTGGTGTACTGCACCTCGCCGTTCTTGAAGCGTTCTACGGCCTGGGCAATAGTGCCGGTGGCATCGCTGACCACCTTTATCCCGGCAGCTTGCAGCGTGGTGAACGCCTTCGGTCCGCAATAGCCGGTGACCAACACCTGGGCGCCCTTATCGTGAATCATCGTTGCCGCTTGGATACCGGCTCCGCTGAAGGCATTGACGTTACCGCTGTTGTCCAGGGCTTCGCAGGCCAAGGTGTCGGTATCGACGATCAGAATGTAGGCGGCTCGCCCGAAACGGGGATCTATCTGGCTGGATAGATCGAGTCCCTGCGAGGTTATGGCTATCTTCATGAGTGGTCCTCCCGTTTGTTCCTACCCTCTGCCACCGCCGCATACCTGGTCGTCGGCGATAAGAGGAAGTTTGCCGGCCAGTAGGTCCTCGACCACCGGCCGAATTTCAATACGTTCGGCATCGTGATAGACATCGATACCGACTTGCCGGAACCCCATCGGCGGACGCATGCCGATACCACCAACAATCAACGCGTTGACCTGGTGTCGGGCCAGAAGGTTGACCGGGACCATACAGCCGCCCTGAACGTGCTCCTGATTCTCGATGGTGGTGACGGCAGTGATCTGGCCATCTTCGGCGTCGACACAGGTGAAGACATCGCAGTGTCCGAAGTGCCCGGCCCGCTGTCCGTCAAGTCCACCCGCGCCCATTGAGGGAATTGCGATACGTAATTTTGCCATGTGCCTCTCCTTACGTGTTGAATAGTGGTAGAACCGTTGCTTCCGGTTGTCGTTGTTGCAGTGCTTGCGACTGCATAATGTTGTTCCAGATATCTCGCAGCAGGTGTGAGAGCTGTGGTGCCGCCTCCGCATATTCGCTGATGGCAAGACCGGCCACCATGGATTTGGTGAAGTCGGGATCGAACGGAATTCGACCGACGATTTGCAACCCGGCCTGGGAGGATGAATCTTCGATGGTTTTTGACATCTCCGGGTTCAGGTCACATTTGTTGATGCAAAGCAGGACCGGTATCCGGAAATGGCGGGCCAGGTCGACCACGCGCTGCATATCGTGTTGGCCGGACACGGTCGGTTCGACGATAATCAAAAGTGCCGTTGCGCCGGTGATGGAAGCAATGACCGGACAGCCGATACCGGGTGGACCGTCGGTAATGATCAGCGACCGGTTTTGTGTTTCGGCAATCTCCCGGGCCTGCCTGCGGATCAAACTGACCAGCTTTCCTGAATTTTCCTCGGCGATGCCGAGCCGGGCATGAACCATCGGTCCGAACCGGGTAGCTGAGATATACCATTCACCACACTTCTGTGACGGGAAGTCGATTGCTTGTTCGGGGCAGAACGTGACGCAGACACCACATCCTTCACAATCCAGGTGGTTGACGACAAAGTCGTCGGAGATGGCGGAGAAGCGACAATGCTGCAGGCAGACACCACAGCGGGTGCAGTCCTGAGTGCGGATGACTGCCTTGCTGCCGCCGATGAAATCGTGTTTTTGCGTGATCTCCGGACTGGTCAGCAGGTGCAGGTCGGCTGCATCGACGTCGGCATCGCAGAGAACCTGGTTCTGCGACAGCGCCGCAAAGGCGGCCGTCAGGCTGGTCTTGCCGGTACCGCCCTTGCCGCTGAGAATGACAAGTTCCTTCATGGTGCACTCCGTCGGTTATCGATGATGGCCTGAATGGAATGGTGGAGAGCGATGAAGGCGCTGCGCCAGGACGGGATCTCTTCGACGAGCAGCTGGCCCCGCGAATATATTTCGGCAATACGCCGATCAAATGGTATTTCCATAAGAATCGGCAGTTCTTCCCGGCGGGCATATTCCCAGACCTGGCGATCGCCGATGTCGGCGCGGTTGATCACCAGCCCGCAAAAAATGCCTAGCGCTTTGACCGCCTCGACGGCGAGTTTCAGGTCGTGCAGACCGAACGGTGTCGGTTCGGTCACCAGCAGTACGAAATCAGTATTTTTCATGGCGTTGATCGCCGGACAGGAGGTACCCGGAGGGGCGTCGATGATCACCAGTTCTTCCGGTCCTCCGAAACTGCGGACCTGCCTGATCAATGGCGGGCTCATGGCTTCACCGATCCGCAAGCAGCCGCGTACGAAGGAGATGTGGCCCCGTTGCGCCTGCTCGACTACTCCCAGTTCCCGTTTCCCGGTGCGCACCGCATTTTCCGGGCAGATGTCGAGGCAGCCTTCGCAACTGTGGCAGAGCTCGGGGAAGACAAGTACTTTTTTACCAAGCACCGCTATGGCGTTGAAGCGGCAGATCTCGGCGCATTTGCCGCATCCGGTACACCGTGCTTCGTCGATGTCCGGTATGAAGGTGTAGACGGTACGGCTGTCTTTGAATTCGGGGTGGAGGAAGAGATGCGCATTGGGTTCTTCAACATCACAGTCGAACAGCTTGACCGGTTGCTCGAGACTCACCGCCAGATTTGTGGAAACGGTCGTCTTTCCCGTCCCGCCTTTGCCGCTGGCAATGCTGATAATCATGGCGTTCTCCTGCCTGATGCCGCTTTGTCCAGATAGCCATAGAGCTTGTCGATGGCCGCGAGCAGCCCGGCTGCCTCTTCCGCCCCCGGGTGGAGAGGCAGCTGATGGAACAGGCCCAGACCTTCGGTAGCTTCATGAAAAGCTGCCGGAGCAAGGGGTGATACCAGTCCACAGTTGATCAGCGGGTAAGCGCTGATCACCTTCCTGACAAAGGCTGCGCCGTCGACGGTTCCCACTCGTTCATCGGCGATCAGGATGTCGATGGGACCGTTGTTAAGGATCTGCCAGGTCTCCTCCGGACCGGACGTTGAGCGTATGGTCAAACCGGATCGGTCGCTCAAGGCGGCGGCCAACTCCCGAAAGGTGGAAGTATCCTGTCCGGCAAACACGAGTTTGAGGGGGGATGGTGTCACGGGGGCCTCTCTTTGAATCAGGTCATTTCAGCTGGCTGCGCGAAAACGGTGCGGTTAGCCACCGCTTTCGTCGGGACGCCGCTGTGGAGCAAACGTCTGCGGCTGCCACTGTTGACGGCAACAAGGGGTCTTGCAGCCGGGCATCTTGAAGTGATCCGTCGATGTGCCGCGGGCGCAGGCCTCGAGCAGGTGGGCAACATTGCCGGAAACAAACGAGACCAGCTTGATACCGGCGGCCTCGATAATGTTTGCCGGCTGCTCGGAAATGGCTCCGCAGATCAGCGTGTCAATTCCCCTGTCGACGAGCATGCGGGCAAGCCGAGTCGGGATCTGCCCGGCGATGAACTCCCTTTGTTCCCAGGTCACCGTGCCGCCTTTGATCTCGGCAAGCAGAATGGTCTGCGCCGAATCGAAAACCGGAGACACGCGATTGCCCCAGACGGTCATGGCGACTTTCATACAATTCACCTCTTCGGCGCTGAATTCTGCAACATCACACCTAAAGCAATATAGAGGCCAACAAGGCAAAAAAATGGCCGTTACCGCTAACTTTCTATTTTAAAACAGAATTTACCGAAAATGGAAAGAAGATCGGGAGGGGTCGGCATGAGCATACCGTGGCAAATCAGCGATGGTATGCCTTAATAGGGTCGCGAATATGAGACAGTAGGTTTACGAGCGGGTCGAGCGACCGTCTTGTTCGGGCAGGCTGATTCCGAGTTTCTTGATCTTGCGGAACAGGGTGCTTTTGTGCAGGCCCAACTGCATGGCGGCAGCGGTCCGGTTGTTGTGATTGTCGTGTAGAGCTTTAAGGATGGCGTCGCGTTCGGAATCGGCAACGGTCTTGTCGATCGGTGTCGGGGAACGAACTTTTTGTATCGGCAGATTGAGAAAGGAAGGAAGATGGCGGGGAGTAATCGGTCCTTCGGGGCAGAGCACGAAGGCGTGTTCAATAATATTTTCCAGCTCTCGTATGTTGCCGGGAAAGTCATGCAGGAGCAGGAGGTCGAGGGCCTGCTCATCGAAGACGCTGATGAGCATCATCTACCGTCTCTACAGTTTGGCGATAAAGCGATCCACC
>JAUVWB010000184.1 GCA_030604345.1 Desulfofustis sp.
AAGCTCTATGTGATGATCGGCCTGCCCAGTGAGACTGAAGACGACCTGCAGGAATTTATCGGGTTGCTGGACCGCATCCGCGCAACCATCGAGCCGATCGGCCGCCGTCGAAAACGTCTCTGCGAACTGGCGGTGTCGGTCAATTGTTTCGTCCCCAAGCCGTGGACGCCGTTTCAATACCACCCGTTCGGCAGCAGCGAGCAGTTGGCTGCGGAGCAGGCCATAGCCGGTCGGCAGGCGGTCACTCTGTTGCGCGGCCGCATGATGCTGCTCAAGCGCGCCGTTGCCGAGCGGCCCAATGTGCGGATCACCTTCGATACACCCGAGCAGGCCCTGACCCAGGCGGTGCTGGCCCGGGGTGATCGGCGCCTGGCCCGGGTCTTGCTCTCCATGGCCACTTCAGGTATATCCATGAAACAGGCCATGAAGGAGCAGTCGTTGGACGAGCGGCTTTTCGCCACCCGGCAGTATGGTCCCGACTCGTTTCTGCCGTGGCAGTGCATCGATCACGGTGTCGCTGACTCGTATCTGTGGCGGGAGTATCAACGAGCCTTTCTGGCCAGGCCGACCGCTCCCTGCGAGCCAACCCGGTGCCGGCGCTGCGGAGTATGTCATGACTGAGCCCATGGAGAAAGGAAAAATAGAGAAAGGGCGCACCGGGAGCGTCGATACCGGCCTGCAACCGTTTATCCTGGTCAAGTACTTCTCCTTTTCCGCTCTCGGGGTGTTTTTGATCTTTACTCTGGTACTGTCCTGGATCATCTCCAACCATGCCCGCAACGTCATGCTCAAGCAGAGCGAGGATTACTCGCTGCTGCTGGCCGGCAACCTCAACCAGCAGGTGTTCCGCCGTTTCGTGCTGCCGGCGGTGGTGCGCTATGGTCAGATTGCCCTGCGCAATCCGGAACAATTCGACTATCTGGACCGCATCGTGCGCGGGGTCATCCAGGGTCTGGCCATCGATTCGGTGACCATCTATGACTCCAGCGAAAACATCATCTCCTATTCGACGGTGGACGAACTGGTCGGGTTGCGTGATCGAGGCGGCATAGAGTACGAAAAGGCGTTGCAGGGGAGCGCCAACTCCCGCTTCATCTACAGCGGTTCGATCTGGAGCCTGCTCGCCAGGGAACCCAACATCAGTTGTCAGCTCAAGACCTTCATTCCGTTTCGCCAGGTGAAAGAGAGCGGCGAGGAAGGCGAAGCGATCATGGGGGTGATCGAGATCGTCAAGGACCTGTCTCGCGACTACACGGCGATCCTGAAGTTGCAGAGTCGAATCATTCTCGTTTCCAGCGTGGTCATGACCGTGCTCTTTCTGGTACTGCGGACCATCGTCTGGCGGGCCGGCAAGATTATCGAGAGAAAGACGGTGGAACGACTGAAGCTGGAAGAGCAGCTCAACCGCACCGAACGGTTGGCTCAGCTGGGCACCATGGTGGCGACCGTATCGCACGAGATCAAGAGCCCGCTCGGCATCGTCCGCAGTACCGCCGACATCCTGAAAAAACGGATTGCCAAGGTGGCTCCAGGCAATGAGAATCTGGCCCAAATCATCATCGACGAGACCACCCGGCTCAACACCATCGTCACCGAATTTCTCGATTTCGCCCGTCCGCAGGAGCCGAAGCTGCAGCGCCACGATGTGCATCAGGTGCTGGCTCGGGCGGTCGGGTTCATCCGGCCGATGGCCGAAGAAAAAGAGATCGCCGTCGACGTGGAGGTGTTGCCTGAAGCGATGGAGAAAGACCTGGATGAAGATATGATCTACCGGGTCTTTCTCAATGTCTTGATCAACGGCCTGCAGGCGACCGAGTCGGGAGGCAGGATCAGAATCGAGACCCGGCGAGGGCCGGCGGGAGAGGCGGTGGTCCGCGTGTCAGACACCGGCATCGGCATGTCACCGGAGCTGTTGGACCAGGTGTTTCAGCCGTTTTTCACCGACAAACGCAAAGGCACCGGGTTGGGTCTGGCAATTGCCTTGAACAGTGTTGAGCGCCATCATGGGACTATTTCAGTGGAAAGCCGTGAAGGAGCCGGATCGACCTTTACCATCGTCCTGCCCTGACCATCTGCGCGGTCTGAAGGTGGCCGATCTCCGCTATGGAGGCAACGGTCCTTACCGATTCTTTGTGCGGGGCGGGGAATGCGTCGGCATCAGCGGTCCTTCCGGGGTAGGCAAGTCCTTGCTGCTGCGAGCGATCGTCGATCTCGATGAACACCGGGGGGAAGTCCTGCTCAATGGCCGCAGCTCTCGCTCCTATCCCGCCCCGGTCTGGCGCCGGTTGGTATCGCTGGTGCCGGCGGAGCCGCGCTGGTGGTACCCCCGGGTCGGCGAGCATCTCCCCGCCGGCTGGAACGAGGGGCAAATCAAGCCGCTGCTCGAGGCGTGCGGTTTTACCGCTGAAGTACTGCACTGGCAGGTCAGCCGCCTCTCCACCGGCGAAAAGCAACGGTTGGCGGTGGTCCGTTCACTGGCTCGGGAACCTGCGGCACTGCTGCTCGACGAGACCGGCTCAGCGCTTGATCAACGAAATCTGCTGCTTATCGAGGCCCTTCTCGCTTCCTATCGGCAGACAAGAGAGGTCCCGGTTCTCTGGGTCAGCCATGATCAGGATCAATTGGAACGGGTTACGACCCGGCGCCTCTTTCTTTCTCACGACCGCCTGCACGTAGCGGCTGCTTCTGATCCGGCCGGGGGGGCTCCATGAACGTCACGCCGCTCAGTGTCCTCGACTTGGCGATTGCCACCGCCCTGGTGCTGGTGCTCGCCGTTCTATCTTTTCATTTACGGTTGGGTATCGGGGGGCGCCTCCTCATTTCCAGCGGGCGAATGATCGTACAACTGCTGCTCATCGGTATGGTGCTGCAGACCCTGTTCGCCAGTAAGGCCTGGTGGTTCATGGTCCTGATCTCGACGGTGATGCTCACCGCCGCCGGATATGAGGTCCGCAGCCGGCTTAAATACCGGGTACGCGGTTTTTACGGGTTCGGGGTCGGGCTCGGCTCCATGTTCATTTCTTCGTTTTCGGTGACGCTTCTGACCTTGGTGGTAATCCTGCAGCAGGAGCCGTGGTGGGAGCCTCGGTATGCCATCCCGATTCTCGGTATGCTGCTCGGTAACACGATGAACGGGGTCGCTTTGGCCGCCGATCGTTTGACCAGTATGTTCATCGAGCAAAAAGAGGTGATCGAACAGCGCCTGATGCTCGGGGAAACCTGGCCTCAGGCGATCGGTGAGCTGCGCCGGGATTGCATGCGCACCGGCATGATCCCGATTATCAATTCCATGGCCGCTGCCGGATTGGTCAGTCTGCCGGGGATGATGACCGGCCAGATACTCGGCGGCAGTCCTCCGGTGGAAGCGGTTAAGTATCAGATCCTCATCATGTTGCTGATCGCCGCCGGGGCCGGCTTCGGCGTGGTCGGTGCCATCGCCATGATTGAACGGCGCCTCTTCGACCGGCGTCATCGCTTGCGTCTGCAAGAGCTTATCTCCCCTCGTTGATGCGGGCCTCCGCGAACCGTTTTCCAACAATACCCTTCGCGTCCCCGGTTGCAGAGACGAGCACTTGGGTCGGATGAACCACAATTGTGTGATAACCATTGACGGCCGGTCGAGAGTCGGGTATAGAAAGCCATGGCCGGTATGAAGAAAATTTATTAAGTGTTACTATTGATCCTCCCTGCCAGCGAGTCCTGTTCAACGGATTTGGTTCGGTTATGCCGGTCTTCCGCCCCTCTTGACCCGACAAAGCTGCGGTACCTCCACGCCATCTGCCTCCCGCAGCTTTGTCGGGCATGAGTCCTGACTGTCGTTAGTTTCTTCGGCTGGTACCTTGCCCCTGTAAGCGTTCGTTTTTTTCAATCTCGCGTTCATTGGCGAGATTTCCGCCCGGCGCGATGGAGGCGCCCATGAGTTCTGGTGTCGGCTCGATAGTTGCACGGCAGTCGTGCTAGAACGATATCGGTCGTTTCCAGGCTTGCAAAAATGAGTGTCCTGGTGTTCATATACCACAAAAAAAGAGACGGAAGAGCCGTACAACACATAAGGGAACCTTGCAAAATTGCCATTTCATCCAAGCTCTTCGTTGCGCAATCAAATTTTATCATCGGGATATCATATATATGCCTGCGGTAAAATTTTCTTGCGCGCCTTGATCGTGAATGAAACTTCTAATTTTTCAAGCCCCCCGCAAAGGAGAACGAAATGGGACAGAAAGTAGTGGTGATTGGGGCGGTGGCCGCTGGCCCGAAGGCGGCGGTGCGGATCAAACGACTTCAGGCAGATGCCGATGTTTTGTTAATAGATCAAGATAATTACATATCATATGGTGGGTGCGGCATTCCCTATTACGTATCGGGGGACGTCTCTGATGAGAAAGAGCTGCGATCCACCAGCTTCCACATGGTCCGGGATGAGCGATATTTTGAGAAGGCCAAGGGGGTTCGGACCATGACCAGGACCAGGGCCTTGGCCATCGATCGG
>JAUVWB010000139.1 GCA_030604345.1 Desulfofustis sp.
CAGACCGGTTCGCTGATCGACGATGGTTCTGTTCCCGGCGTCATGCAGGTGGTTGACAAACCGACCGCCGGGATTGGCTTCCGCGTCGAAGAAGTTCCATCGACCGATCAACGCTGCCACCTCTTCGTCAGTGAGAACCGCAGCGTCCGCCGGGAGTTCGACGAAATCCTCTCCGGCGGCCGGCCTGCCATCCCAGATCGGCAGGCTTTTGCCCATATCCTCGACAACCTGAGGTTCGCTGATCGGCAGCACCAGCTTGTTGTTGGCGCCCGAATCAAGGACGTGTTGTATCAACCAGGCGCGGATATCATCATCGATGGCGAAAGTCTGGTCATAAAAAGCGCTCTCCCCCTGATCGTCGACACACCGCTTCACCAGTTCCGAAGGTGCTTCTATTTCCGCAATGATGCGGGCGTGCTTGACGCCCCGCTCCATCAGCAGCAGCTTCGGTTTATCACCCCAGTTGTCGATGTAGAAATAGTAGATCCGCTCATTGTTGTTGCGGATGCGTTCCCGGCCGCCCCACGACTCGAAGGTACCGAATGTCCATTCCGGCGTCATCTCCCAGTCGATCGAGTCAATCGTCAGATCACCAACCTTGATACGATGGAACATACCCATTATCCACCTCCTCTTAATCTGCAGCGTTCAATTTTCTTTTCCTGTTGGCAATGGTGTCGGCCTGGTATAGTCTAACCACCGGCACAGGATTTATATCAAACTAAGAATCATTCCCATCTTGTCCATGAAAAAAAGCTCGCTGCCGATCTCCGGAGGAACCCCTTTGCCGTTCGGTCCCCACCGTGGAGACGGCTGGGTCAATTTCAGCCTCTTTTCCCGGCACGCCACAGCTGTCACCCTGGTGGTACGGAAGTTCGGCGGGCCGCGCCAGGTGAAGAACCAGGAGATCCGTCTCGATCCGACGCTCCATCGCAGCGGCGACGTCTGGCATGTCCGGGTACACACCGACCATCGCCTTTGCTACGGATACCGTGTGGAAGGCCCTGACCAGACGTTTTCACCAGGGCAGATCCTGATCGATCCGTATTGTCGCCATCTGGTACCACGCCCCTGGGGCGATGCTTCCTCAGTCGGTGCGGAGCCGCTCTGTCTGACCGATACGGAATCCTCCTTTGACTGGCAGGGCGACCGGCCGCCGCGCACACCGCTGGCGGAAACCGTCATCTACGAGTTGCACGTCCGCGGCTTCACGAGGCACGATACCTCGCAGGTGTCAGCGCCGGGTACATTCCGGGGTGTCATCGATAAGATCGATTATCTCTGCTCGCTGGGTATCACAGCAGTGGAACTGCTGCCGGTTACGGCCTGGGACGAGACGGACAACCGCTTTTTCGATCCCGACAGCGAGGCGCGCCTGCTGAATTTCTGGGGCTACAATCCCCTTACCTACTTCGCTCTGCACAGCGGCTTGGCGGCCAAGCCACAGGCTGCCGCGGACGAGTTCAAGGCCATGGTCCGCAGCCTGCACCAGGCCGGTATCGAAGTGATTCTCGATATGGTCTTCAACCATACCGGCGAATCCGACCTGGCCGGGGTGACGTCATCCTTCCGCGGCATCGACAACCAAATCTACTATCTGGTGGATCCGGACAACGGCGATTACCTCAATTTCTCCGGCTGCGGCAACACCCTCAACTGCAATCATCCGGTGGTCCGCCGACTGATCATCGACGCTCTGCGTTACTGGGTCCAGGAGATGCATGTGGACGGTTTCCGGTTCGACCTGGCGGCCATCTTCAGCCGCGGTCGCAACGGGACCGTGCTGGCAGAGGCACCGCTGATCGAGGAGATCGCCGAAGATCCGGTGTTGCGCGATACCAAGATCATCGCCGAAGCTTGGGACGCATCAGGGCTTTATCAGGTCGGTTCCTTCTCCTCCGATCCCCGCTGGCTTGAGTGGAACGGCCGCTATCGCGACGATGTCCGCCGCTTTTTCGCCGGTCTTCCCGACAGCGTCAGCACTCTCGCCTCACGGCTGGCCGGTAGCTCCGACCTCTATGGAAACAGCAGTCGGGGACCGCTGAATTCGATCAATTTTGTAACCAGTCACGACGGGTTCACCCTCTATGACCTGGTGAGCTATGACCATAAGCACAACCAGCGCAACGGTGAGCAGAACCGGGACGGGGAAACCCACAATCTGAGCTGGAACAGCGGCCATGAGGGCGATCCTGCGGCCGAGGACGTACGGGTGCGGCGCCGGTGCCGCATGCGCAGCCTCATCGGTATCCTGCTGCTGTCGCAAGGAGTACCGATGCTTACCGCCGGTGACGAGATCGGTCGAACCCAGCAGGGCAACAACAACAGCTGGTGCCAGGACAATGTGATCGGCTGGCTCGACTGGTCGCTGGCGGAAACCAACCGGGATCTGCTCCGTTTTGTCCGCTTCTGTATCCAGTTGCGCAAAAAGCATCGCTGCTTTCGCCGGGACCGATTTTTCCCCCCACACCAACACGACGGGACCGACCGCCATCCGGAAATCAGCTGGCAATCGTTGTATCCCGGTAGGCAGGACTGGTCGGCCGAATGCCACACCCTGGGCTGCCTGCTCCATGATCCGGACGACGAGGCCGATTTCCTGCTGCTGTTCAACGGCAGCCGCAGCCAAGACGCCCCGTTCATCATCCCCGCCCTGCCGCCGAGCCGCACCGCCTGTCACTGGCGCATGATCATTGACAGCACCGCTACCCCGCCGGCCGATTGCTCGTCCGTAACGGCAGGAGCAAAGATCGATGCCGGCACAGAACTGGTGGTCGGCGCCATGGGGCTGGTCGTTTTGCAGTCCCATCGCAGCAGACCGACACCTTCCCGCCCACGGTCCCGATGAAACCGCTGGAACTGCTCTTTCTCGGTGACTCGTTGATCGATTACGGTGACTGGCCGCGCCGTCTGCCGCAGTACCGCGTCATCAGCAAAGGAGTCCCCGGCGAAACCGCCAGGGAGCTGTTGCTTCGCCTGGATCGTGCCGTTGCCGGCCACCATCCGGCGGCCGTCATTCTGATGACCGGCACCAACGATCTGTTCATCGGCGATCCCGCCACAACCGCCTCGGTGCAACGAGTCGTTGACCGCCTCAACCACCTTTTTCCGGAGGCCTTCGTCATCCTCACCGGCTTGCCGCCCTGTGCCTGGCCGTACATCAAGGAAGCGGCCCAGGCCCTCAACCGTCACCTGCGCGCGATCGAGAAACGACCCCGCTGTTGCTACCTGGATCTGGAACAATCGTTTATCGCCGCCGATCGGCACCTGTTCAGCGCTGACGGGGTTCACCTGAATGAAGCCGGTTACCAGGTCTGGCAACATCTGCTGGGTCACGCACTCGAGTCCTTGCATTTCTCCGCGTCAGATTTATCATAGCAGACTGGAACTGATTTCTCTCACTACGGAGGATGGCTCATGAAATACCCCTGTACCGGTTTGTTTTTCCCTGTACTCACCTTCATCATCTTATTGTTGGCCCCAGCACCAAACCACGCTGCCGACGCCCCGGCCCATGGCGTCCTGACCGGTATCGTTCTCGATACCATGAACGGCGCCGGCTACACCTATGTCCACCTGGAAACCGCCGACGGGACGATCTGGGTGGCACTGCCGGAAAGCTCGGTTGAAGCCGGAAAAACCATCTCCCTGCTGCCCGGTATGGTGATGCAGGACTTCCACAGTAACGCCTTCGACCGCACGTTCGACTCCATCGTCTTCTCGCCGGGTCTTGCCGACAACCAGAAAGCTGACGCGCCTGAAGCACCGGCCAACAAGGAGGGGGGAAATGCTTTCGCCGCCGCCGTGGCCGCCGAGCGCGGTACCGTCCAGCAGCAGATACCTCCCCAATCGGGAGGCAGCCAAGCCGCCATCGTTCCGTTCTCTGAAACCAGCGTGGAAAAGGCCCAGGGTGAGGCCGCCTATACCGTGGCGGAGCTCTATGCCAAGGCCAAGGAGCTTGATGGAAGCGTGGTCCGGGTGCGTGGCCAGGTGGTCAAGTTCAACGCCAACATCATGGGACGTAATTGGGTTCACGTGCAGGATGGTACCGGTGATCCGCTGAACAACACCCATGACCTGGTGATCACCACCAGCCAGGAAGTCGCCCTGCAACAAGTCGTCACCCTGGAGGGCACCGTCGCTGCCGCCAAAGATTTCGGGGCCGGCTACGCATACGAGGTACTCCTTGAGCACGCCACCATCGTCGAGTGAAACGGTCGGCCAGTGGCCCGGGCTGTCAACCCAGGCACCGCTCGATCCCCGTCGGGTGGGCTTTGACTTCGACGGCGTCATAGCCGATGTCGCCGAGGCCTTTTTGCGTATCGCCTGTCGTGACTATGGCTGCTGCACCATCACTACCGAAGACATCACATCCTTTGAGCTGGAACGTTGTCTGCCCATGGAAAAGGAGGTGGTGGAAGCGATTTTCTCCACCATTCTCCACGACTCGGTCGGCAATGATCTACGCCCGCTGCCCGGCGCCATCGAGACCCTGAACCACCTCAGCGAGTTGTCCTCCATCACCGTCATTACCGCTCGGCCGGTCCTGCAGCCGGTGCGGGACTGGTTTGCCGCCCATTGTCCCGCCCGGACCGCCCGGCGTATCGAGCTGATCGCCACCGGCGATCACGACAACAAAGAGTCGTTCATCAGAAAATGCGGCCTGCGCCATTTCATCGACGATCGCGCCAGCACCTGCCGCCAGCTGGCGGCAGCCGGGCTGGAACCGATCGTCTATAGCCAGCCGTGGAATAGTCGCCAGCACGATCTGCCGGCCGTGGTCAACTGGCAGGAGATCGCCTGGCTGTTTGACCTTCCGGATCCGCTATGAAATGTCCCGCCTGTCACACCGTCATCACGCCGAGGAACCCGATCCCCACGGTGGACATCATTATCGAGATCGGGCCCCGCATTGTTCTCATCGAACGACGCAACCCGCCGTTCGGCTGGGCCTTGCCCGGAGGTTTCGTCGATTATGGCGAATCCTACGAGACCGCAGCGATTCGAGAGGCCAAAGAGGAAACCGACCTGGACGTCACCAACCTGCAACAGTTTCGCACCTATTCCGAGCCGGGACGCGACCCGCGTATGCACACGGCATCCACCGTATTCGTGGCCCAGGCAGAAGGACATCCCCAAGCCGGCGATGACGCCGGCCAGGCAGAACTATTTTCTCGAGACAATCTGCCGGAGTTGGCCTTCGACCATGGCCGGATCCTGGCCGATTATTTTCGCTGGAGGGATCGGCACCCCCGGTGACTCAGGCCGCTACAGGACCAGATGGAGCAGCCAGAAGGTGAGGAGCCCCGCACCCACGGAGCCATAAAGGATCAGTCAAGGAACGCAGTCGCTGCCAAGTTTTTTTCTGATCAAGACGAACGCGGCTCCTCCCACCGCAAACGCCAAGACCAAAGAAATAATCG
>JAUVWB010000384.1 GCA_030604345.1 Desulfofustis sp.
CACCCCGTCCGTCCCGAGGAGTATGTCGAGATCAACAACTTTTATACGGTGACGGTGTACAACAAGGGGGCCGAACTCATTCGCATGCTCTACACCCTGCTGGGTGGTGATGCCTATTATCGCGGCTTTGCTCTCTATATCCAGCGACATGACGGTCAGGCCGTCACCTGCGAGGATTTTGTACAGGCCATGGCCGATGCGTCGGGTCGGGACCTGTCCCAATTCATGCGCTGGTATACCCAGGCCGGAACGCCGCAGCTGACGATCCAGGAATCCTGGCAGCAGGAGCAGGGGCTATACGGGTTGACCGTCTCTCAGCAGACACCGCCGACACCGGGGCAGCCACGTAAGGTGCCGGTGCCCGTTCCTCTTTTGATTGGGCTGCTTGACGATCAGGGTAATGATCTGACTGCAACCCTCTGCGGTGATCATGAGCGCCGTGGTGACGACGTGCTGCTGGAGGTAACCGAGGCCGAACAGCACTTTCGCTTTGCAGGACTGAAAAGCCGCCCGCATCTGTCCGTGCTTCGTTCGTTCTCGGCGCCGGTCAAACTGAATTCGTTTCGTACCCAGGACGAGCTGGCCTTTCTCAGCGTCCATGACCATGACCTGTTCAACCGCTGGGATGCCGCCTTTACCCTCTCTGAACAGGTGTTGCTCGATCTGGTGAACGGTGACAGCGGCGACCGTGATGAACAAGGAATCAGTCGCAGCTATCTGCAAGCCATGCAATCGCTCGCCCGTTCATCGATCACCGATCTGTCGCTCTTGGCCGAGGCCTTGCGTCTCCCGACCGAGAACTATGTGCTGCAGAAACTGGAACAGGTAGACCCCGATCGACTGTACCAGGCCTACCACCGTGTCAAACGGCAGCTGGCCGCCTTTTTGGAAACCGATCTGGTTGATGTGTACAGGAAGTACCGGTCAACCGGAGCGTATCGGTTTTCCCGTGAAGACGTTGGACAACGAAGTCTGTGCGGCGTCTGCCTCGATTATCTGACAAGTCTTGCAGCTCACCGGACCGATCTGGCGGAGCTGTGTCGCCGCCATTATCAAGAGGCGGGAAATATGACCGACCGGATGATTGCCCTGACTGCCGCGGTGCAGCTGGAAGGCGATCTGCGCGACGAATTGCTGGCCGATTTCGAACAGGCCTGGCATCGTGAGCCGTTGGTCATGGACAAATGGTTCGCCGTTCAGGCCTCCTCGTCGGCGGCCGACACGGTGGAGCGGGTGGAAAAACTGCTGCACCACCCCGATTTTTCTCTCAACAACCCGAACCGGGTTCGTGCTCTGATCGGCTCCTTCGGGCAGAACCATTTCCATTTTCATCACCACAGCGGCAGCGGCTACCGGCTGGTGACCCGGGTTATTCTCCAGCTTGACGCGTTGAATCCCCAAGTGGCGGCACGGATGGCCGGACCCTTCGTTTCCTGGAGACGTTACGATGGCAAACGGCAGGAACTGCTGTGCGCCAGTCTCCGCTGTATGGTGGAGAAACCTGGTGTCTCGCGCGACCTTTATGAGGTCGCCAACAAGAGTCTGAGTGCTCAGGGGGAAGCGGCCGGTTGATCCCGCTTATGGCAGAATAGACAGCGATAGGGCGAGGGATGGTCCGCCGAGAGCGGGGCTTCACCGTCAGGGCCATGGCAATCGAGGCAGTGTTGCTCGGCTTCCTTTCTGTCGGCTATCTGGTGAAATGGTTGGTGAATGGGATCGATCGGCAAGGGAGCGGTTGTTTCGTCGGGAGCGAGCAGCAAAAAGATCACCACAGCCGCCGCAACGATGAGAAAACCGAGGTTGAGCAAAAGGCGTTTGCGTGATTTTCCTGGTTTCATGGGTTCGGAAGAGGTGCTCTACGCCATTTCGAAGGAGGCAGCGGTGAGGAGCCCGCGCTGCAGCAGCAACGCCGCCGCCTCAGCGAGAAATGAGGCCACGAGCGGGTGCAGTCGGGCCAGGCGCAGCATGATGTGATGGGTCCGGTGTTTTGCCAGCATCCGTTGCAACTCCTCGCCGGCTGACTCATCTCCGGCCATGACGGCTGCCACAGCCTCACCGGAGGCAACGGCCGGGAAAATACCTTCTCCGGTCAGGGGGGAGGCCAGACCGGCGGCATCCCCGACGAGAAAACAGGAACCGAACCGCCAGCCGCGAAAATCGTGGTTCACCAGGTCGGCACGCAGCTCGGCTCGACCGATGTCCAGGCCGGTCTCGGCCAGCCACGTCAGCAATTGTTTCTGTAACAGACGTGGGGAAAGGTGCCGATGGCCG
>JAUVWB010000363.1 GCA_030604345.1 Desulfofustis sp.
CTCGAGCAGGGTGGCACGACCACTTTTGCCTGGGACGAAATACAAAAAGCCCGTCTGACTCTTTAAGTGTCTTTTGGACAGAAGCACGACCCGATGAAGGCGGGCAGCCCGGTTCGGGAGGGTGCTGATGGCGAGGTAGGATAATGGTATCGGATCTTAAACGGATAATTGATCAGATCAGCAGGGATCGGGGATTTGACCGGCGGCTTCTCATCGAGGCGATCGAAGAGGCGGTGGCCTCGGCGGCCCGGAAGAAATACGGGAGCAGACGAGATATCGAGGTGCACTACAACGAGGAGCTGGGAGAAGTCGAGGTGTTCCAGTTCCGCAGCGTTGTCGAGGAAGCCGAAGACGATCAGACCGAAATTTCCTTCGAAGCGGCCAAGCTGCTCGATCCGGAGGTGCAGATCGGTGACGAGCTTGGCGAGAAGATGGAAAACATCACCGAACTCGGCCGGATCGCCGCTCAGTCCGCGAAACAGGTTATTATCCACCGGATGAAAGACGCCGAACGCGACGTCATCTACGACATGTTCAAGGATCGGCAGGGCGAGGTGGTGAGCGGTATCGTCCAGCGCTTCGAGCGCGGTAATATGATCATCAACCTCGGCCGCACCGATGCCATCCTGCCCAAAGAACATCAGATTCCGAAACGCTCGTTCAAACAGGGCGACCGGATTCGTGCCTATTTGCTGGAGGTCCGTCAAAACAGCAGAGATTCGCAGCTGATCCTGTCGCGCACCGCCGACGAGTTTCTGGTGAAGCTGTTCCAGATGGAAGTGCCGGAGATTGCCGAGGGGATCGTGAAGATCATGGGGGTCAGCCGCGAACCGGGCTTTCGCGCGAAGATCGCCGTCAGCTCCACCGAATCCGACGTGGATCCGGTGGGCGCCTGTGTCGGCATGAAGGGAAGTCGGGTGCAAAACGTGGTGCAGGATCTGCAGGGAGAACGGATCGATATCGTTACCTGGAGCCCCGATCCGGCGAAATATGTCTACAATGCTCTGGCGCCGGCCCATGTCAGCATGGTCATGGTGGATGAGGATGCCAACTCGCTGCTGGTGGTGGTCCCCAACGACCAGTTGTCGCTGGCCATTGGCCGGCAGGGCCAGAATGTCCGACTGGCCTCGAAGTTGATGGGGTGGCGCATCGACGTCAAGAGCGAACAGCGCTGGGCCAACCTGGAGGATGAAGGGTATCAGGGCCTCCTGCAGATCCCGGGGATCGACGAGAATCTTGGCGATCAATTGTTCGCCAAGGGGATCAAGTCGGTGGTCGACCTGGCCCGATCGTCGGTTGACGATTTGACCATCATCCGTTCCATCGACGAGGATTATGCCGATCAACTGATCGAGGCGGCCAAACTTCAGGCCGGGGAAGAGGCATTGGCGGCGGCCGAACAGGCGGCAGCAGAAAAGAAAGCGGCCGCTGCCTCGACCAAGGAGCCGGCGAGCGAGCCGGAATCGGCCGAGAACGAGGGTGATTCGGCTGCGCAAACGCCCGCGACCGGTCCGGATGAAGCGGGGCCACCGGACGAAACGGAAGTTCAGTGACCCGGCCGGCGCCACGGCCGCCAATCAGAACCTGTGTCAGTTGCGGCAGGAAGGCGGTAAAACAGGAGTTAATGCGCCATGTCTGGTCGGAACCCGGACCCATTGCCGACACCAGGCAGTCGCTGCCTGGTCGGGGGGCTTATTGTTGTGACCGGGATGAGTGTAGAAACAGGCTATACAAGGACAGCAAGCGATGGAAACGATTGTTTCGCAAGACCTGAGCAAGGGTCTATCTGTTGCCGAGGCTGTGCTAGAGTGGAAAAAGAACACGGAACGTGGTTTTCCAGGAGTGAGGCATGAGTAGAGTGAGAGTGTACGAACTGGCAAAAGAGGCCGGAATGACAGGCAAGGATCTGGCGGACAAGTTGATAGCCGAAGGATACGACGTCAAGGGCCACAGTTCTACCGTCGATGAAGAAACCGCTGAGAAGATTCGTCGGACCATGCTGCAAAACCCGGAAACCGAACTGGTGGCGAAACGGATCGACGGTTCGCAAGGGTCGACCGTGATCAGGCGCCGAGCTACCATCATCAGGCGCCGCCCGAAGGCTGAAGAACAAGAGACGGCCGAAGACATGGAAGCGGTGGATGAGCAGGCCGCCGCCGAACCCGAGGAAGCGGCCGGCAGCGCCGACGAGGCTGCAGGTGCAACGCCGATAGCCGTTGCCGGCGATGAGGCAACGGCCGATCAGGAACCGGCTCCGGTGGCTGAAGAACAGGCGCCCGCGCCGGGAGAAACGGCCACGGCGGCGGGCCTGCAACCGGCGGACGAGGGGGAGGCCCCCCCGGCGGCGGCAGCCGAACCGGAGAAGCCGGAATCGCAAGAAGACAAGCAGACTGCTGACCAACCGGCGCAAACGGTGGCTGGTGAGGAGCCGGGTAAGGCCCAGAAGGAGGGTAAGAAACCGAAAAAGGTCGAGCGCAAAGGCATTGCCCGGGTGGTCGGCTCAATTGATCTGCC
>JAUVWB010000088.1 GCA_030604345.1 Desulfofustis sp.
CCTGATCACCGGCGCATCGAGCTGCACAAACTCAACACCATGGTCGGCTTTGCCGAAGCACTCGGGTGTCGCCGTCGAGTTCTGCTCGGCTATTTTGGTGAGCAGCCGCACGAGGATTGCGGCAATTGCGATATTTGCCTGAACCCGCCGGAGATGATCGACATCACCGAAGACAGTCGCAAGGCGCTGTCCTGTGTGTTCCGGGTCGGCCAGCGTTTCGGTGCCGGTCACGTTATTGCGGTCTTGCGGGGGGCGAATCAGGAACGTATCCTGCGGCTTGGGCACCAGCACCTGTCCACCTATGGAATAGGCGCTGATCGCGACCAGGATTACTGGGGCAGCATCGTCAGGCATCTGGTCCAGCGCGGCTACCTGAGCCAGGACGTGGGGGACTATTCGGTGCTCCGCTTGACTGACGCAGCCTGGCCGCTGCTACGGGGTGAGCACCCCTTGTCCATGGCTCGACCCCGGACCAGGACCGGGCCGCCGAAGGTGAAGGGGGGGGCGGTCCGCGGCGCCGATGAGGAGTACGATCGGGATCTGTTTGATCGGTTGCGCCTGGTCCGCAAGGAGCTTGCCGAACGTCGCGGGGTCCCGCCCTTTGTCATCTTTCACGATAAGACCCTGGCGGAGATGGCCGGCAGAATCCCGCAGAACGAGGGTGAGCTGTTGGCGATCACCGGTGTCGGTGAAGCCAAGTACAGGAGCTACGGCACCGAGTTCCTGGCGGCGATCCGGGAGTATCTGAGCGCCGGCAGGTGAACGCTGGCGCTACTCCGCATGGCCCGCCGTCTCTTGTGGGTGCTGGTTCTTGGTGCCGGTACCGTCGTTACTTCCATTTCGGTTGCGACACCTCGTCCACCAGTGCCAGAATGGAACGATAGGGGATCCCGGCGTGCAGTGACAGCCCGATTTCGCAAGTCTTGCTGGTGGAGTAGCCCGCTTCGCAGCTGCTGACCTGCTCCGCCAAGCCGTTTAATGCCGATTTGTTCAATTCCGGGAAGGAGAAGCCGCGATCACCGGCAAATCCGCAACAATGGATATCCTCCGGCCAGACCACCCTGGTTGCGCAGGCCTGAGCCAACTCCAGCAGCTTCTTTTCCAGACCCATCTTGCGGGTGGAGCAGGTGGGGTGGATGGCGATGGTGGCCTCCTTCTGCTTGAAGCTCAAGCGGTCCAGCAAAAACTCCAATACGAACTCGATCGGCTCGAAGAGGCGCAGCCGCCGGTCCAGCGTTGCCCGCATCCGCTGCAGGCACGGACTGGTGTCGCAGAGGATCGGCACAGCGCCGTTGTCGGAGGCGGCGAGCAGCGCTGCCGACAACTCCGCCGAACGGCGATCGGCCTCGGTCGTGAATCCTTTGCTTTCAAAGGCCTGACCGCAACACAGCCCGTCCAGTCCGTGGGGGTAGATGATCCGGTAGCCGGCCTTGTCCAGCAGGGAAGCGGTGACCGTGGGCAAGGGGTGGCGCTGGGTCTCATGGCGAGCGGGACCGCCCATGGCGCGACTGGCGCAACTGGGGAAATAGACCACGTGCAGATTGGCGGTGGCGCCTGCCGGTTTCGGGGTGATCTTGCCCGAACCGGTCGGCATTTCCCTGTTCCACAGGGGCAGGCGATTGAGCGTTGCCTTTCTGGCCAGCGATGAAGCCTGCTCCATGAAGGTGGTGCCCACCGAGCGATGCACCAGATCGACCCCGTCCAGCACGTGCGCGATGGTCCGGGAAACGGGGGCGAAGTGGTTGCCGACGGCAGCGGCTATTTTCATGGCCAGTGGCCCGTGAGCTTCCTGGCGCAACGCCTTGACCATCTTGCCGGTATCGATGCCCACCGGACAGCGGGTGGCGCAGAGCCCATCGGCGGCGCAGGTGTCGATGCCGGGGTACTGGTAACGGGCGGCGAACCGTTTGAACGCCAGGCCGCCGGCACCGGCGGCCAGACGACGGCTAATCTCACGGCGGCCGGCGATACGCTGGCGTGGGGTAAAGCTCAGATCACGCGACGGGCAGACCGGTTCACAGAACCCGCATTCGATGCAGGTGTCGGCGATTTCGTGGGTGGCCGGCAACGGTTTCAGGTGATGGATATGGGCCTCGGCATCCTCGTTGAGGATGACCCCCGGGTTGAGCAGATTGGCCGGATCGAAGAGGGCCTTGATCCGCTTCATCAGGGCATAGGCGGTGGGGCCCCATTCCTTCTCGACAAACGGCGCCATGTTGCGGCCGGTGCCGTGTTCCGCCTTGAGCGAGCCGTCATAGGTGGTCACCACCATCTCCACCACCTCAGCCATGAAATCACGATAGCGGGCAACCTCGGCCGGGCTGGAGAAATCCTGGGTAAAGACGAAGTGTAGATTGCCTTCAAAGGCGTGTCCGAAGATGATGGCCTCATGGTACCGGTATTTGGCAAACAGGTCCTGCAGTTCAAGGGCGGCGCTGGCCAGACGTTCGGTGGGGAAGGCGACATCCTCGATGATGACCGTGGTGCCGGTCTGTCGGACGGCCCCCACTGCCGGAAAGAGCCCCTTGCGGATCTTCCAGAGGGCCTGAAATTCGGCGGGAACCGAGGTGAACGAGATGGGCATGACGGTCTGGAAAGCGGCCAGGCTGGCGGTAATGGCCTCGACCTGCGCAGTCAACTGGTCGGCGTCGTTGGTCCTGGTCTCGACCAGCAGGGCGGTAACCGTCTGGTCCAACCCTTTCAGATAAGGTGGCATGCCCGGTTGATCCTGCACCGATGCCAGACTGGCGCGGTCCATGAGTTCGGCCGCGGCCACCGGTTGGCTGCGCAGAATGGGGATGGCTCGGCAGGCGTCCTCCATGGAGGTAAAAAGGATCAGGGCGGTGGCTTTGTAGCGGTGTTCGATGACCGTGGTGAAGGTCGCATCGGCGATAAACGCCAAGGTCCCTTCCGAGCCGATCATCAGATGAGCCATGATGTCGATCGGGTCTTGATAGTCAACCAGGGCATTGAGGCTGTAGCCGGTGGTGTTCTTGATCTTGAACTTGCGGCGGATCTTGTCGGTGAGCGCCGGGTCTGCCAGCACCGTTTCACGCAGATGCGTCAGACCGGCCAGAAGACCGGAGTGGCTGGTGCGAAAATCCGCCACGCTTTTGGCATCGCCGGTGTCGACGATCGTCCCGTCGGCCAGGATCAAGCGGATGCTGGCCAGGGTTTGATAGCTGTTCTGCTCGACGCCGCAGCACATACCGCTGGCGTTGTTGGCCAGGATACCGCCGATTTTGGCGGAGTCGATCGAGGCCGGATCGGGGCCGATCTTCCGGTCGAAAACGGCCAATTGCCGGTTGGCGTAGCCGCCGATGATGCCCGGTTGCAGACGAATGGTGGTGGCGTCGCCGGAGATCTGGCAGCGGTCCCAACCACGCCCGAGACGCACCAGGATGCTGTCGGTGATCGACTGGCCGGATAAACTGGTGCCAGCCGCCCGAAAAGTAACGGGCAACCTGAGCCGGCGGGCTTCACGTAGAACCGCCTGAACCTCTTTTTCCTGCTCCACGTCGATGATGATCTGGGGGACCAGACGATAGAAACTGGCATCGACACCGATGGCAACCCGGCGCAGCGGATCGAGGATGATGTTTTTCTTGGAAATGATGCGGGCGCTGGCGCGGTAAAACTCACGGTAGGCGGGTGCTAAGGGCATCGGCGGGCTCTCAACTGGTAATGAATATTACTATTTCGTTGTGTGTTCTTTCTACCATGTTTGTCTGGAGCAGGGAAGCAGAAAACTGGTTCGTGTCAGCGGCTGTGAGCCGTCCTCGGCTGCGACCTGTCAGTGGTGTTGAAGGGGTTGAGAAAAGTATTGAAATGATGGAGTTTTTGCAGTAGAACCCAGGTCGATAAACAAAGAGGAGGAGCGTGTTTCATGGTTGGTACGGGGATTTCACCGGAAAGGCAACAGGAGCTGTTGGGGGCAGAACCGTCGTTGCGCTCCAAAGGGGATCGTCGAACACCAGGCGACCGACGGGTGAACGGCGAACGACGATGTGATCCGCGCGGTGGCATCGCCAGGAAACGCTCGTTAAAGGCCTGGGTACGTTCCCTGACCAACCCGCGCATCGGGGTTGATCGTCGCAAAGGTGAGGATCGCCGCAAAGCAGAACCGCAGAAATCCATCTGCGTAAAGACTTTGCTGACCCAGCAGGAGCTTGATGAACTGAGCAGGTAAAACGGGCTCGGCTCGCCGATGATAACCATCGGCCAGCTGCGCTGGTCCGCTTTTTCTTGAGTGGTTGTGTCGTCCTGATTATAGTTGTTCCATGGGAATCAGGGATAAGCCATCAGTGTCGGCCGTGGAACTGGCTACAGCGGTGGAGCGCATCCGATGCCAGGACGTTCCTGCCGGCGCCGCGGTGGCCATCATCCGCTGTCTCGACCCGGTGGAGAGCGTCTTGCTGGTACGGCGAGCCAATAACCGCAGGGACCCATGGTCCGGACACTTCGCTTTCCCCGGCGGCAGAAAGGACGATGACGATATATCGATCTTTGCCACGTGCACCAGGGAGGTCGAGGAGGAAACCGGTATCGCCTTGTCGCCCGCCGAATTGGTCTCTGTTTTGCCGCCAAAGCCCGCAGGCAGGCGGCTTCTGGCGCCGGTCCTGGTGCAGCCGTTTCTCTTCGAAGTCTCTCGTCGTCCTGCTGTCCGCCCGGCGGCGTCGGAGATCGAATCCTATTTCTGGTTGGAGACCGACTGGTTTCGCGATTCAGCCAATCATCACATGACGGAGGTCATTCCGGGGGTGCGGCGACCGGTGTTCCCGGTAGCCGATTATTATATCTGGGGATTTACCTACGCGGTTCTCTGTTCTTTGCTGGAAGTTGCGTGCCCCTCTGTCGGGGAAGGAAGGTAGCCGTTCTCGATTCGCCGGCTATTTTTCGCACGGCTGGCCGTCGAGGCAGCGACGAACGGCATGAGCCAGCCGTTTCGGCCCTACCGGTTTTTGCAGGAAATGGATGCCGTTGGCCAGTACTCCCTGACGAACAATGGCGTTCTCAGTGTAACCGGACATGAAGAGGGTGCGTATTCCGGGGTGAATCTTACCGAGCATGGTCGATGTCTCCGGGCCGTTCAGCTCCGGCATCACCACGTCGGTCAGCAGCAGGTCGATGCGTCCATGAAAGCGTCGTGCCGTATCCACCGCGGCTCGGCCGTTCCCCGCCTCGAGCACTGAATAGCCCAGATCGGACAGAATCTTGACGCAGAGAGCACGCAGTGCGTGGTCGTCTTCGACCAGAAGAATGGTTTCCTTGCCGTGCGGCAGAACTTCCGATTCCTCACCCGGATGAGGAGAAAGCTCGGTGGCTGTTCCCATGCAGCGGGGTAGCAGAATACTGAACGTTGACCCTTGCCCCGGTGCACTGGTGACTGAGATGAAGCCGTTGTTCTGCTTGATGATGCCGTAGACGGTGGAGAGCCCGAAACCGGTGCCGACGCCTTTGGGCTTGGTGGTGAAAAACGGCTCGAAGATCTGTTCCATGATCTCGGGGGTCATGCCGGAACCGGTATCGCTGCAGCTGATCTGCACGTACTCCCCGGCCGCGACGGTGTAGCTCCCGTGGCGCGACTGTTCAGGGATCGACCGGTTGCGGACCTCAATGGTCAAGGCCCCTGTCTCTCCCATAGCATCCCTGGCATTGACGACCAGATTGAAAATGACCTGCTCGAATTGGGATCGGTCCATCTTGACGAACCAGAGGCCGCTGTCGGCCACAATGTGCAGGGCTATGGCCTCGCCCAACAAGCGGTGGAGCATCCGCTCAAGGGCCTGGACCTCGTGATGGATGTTGAGCAGTTGCGGCTGAATGATTTGTTTTCTGCTGAAGCCGAGCAATTGCTGGGTGAGCCGGGCGGCGCGGTTGCCGGCCTCGTTGATCTGTTCGATCCTGATGCGATACGGGTCGTCCGCTGCCATCTCGAATAGACAGATATCCGAATAGCCGTTGATAATGCTTAGTATATTGTTGAAATCATGGGCTATTCCTCCTGCCAGGCGGCCGATGGCCTCCATCTTCTGGGATTGGTGGAGTTGATGTTCCAGCCGCTTGGCAGTGGTGTTGTCGTGTACCTTCGCCACCAGACCGATGACCTTGTCGGTATCGCTGAAGACCGGGTAGTAGGTATAGCGAACATGGCGTTCTCCCGACCCGGGAAAGATTCGCCACCCTTCAAATTGGGTGATGTTGCCGGCCAGCGCTTGATCGATATGGGGGGCCATGACCGAGTAGAACAACTCGTCGCCGACGATATCCCGTGCATACCGGTCAATCAGTTCCTGACGGGATCGGGCGTAAGCGGCGCAATAGGCATCGTTAACCGCCAGGTACTGCCCCTCGGGGCTGATGATGGCCAGCATGTCATCGACGGTTGAGGCCATGACCTCATAATGGCGTAGCCGCTCCTCGAAGTTGATACGATCGGTGATGTCTTCGGCGATACCGAGAATGCCGATGACTCGGGCTCGTTCATCATGGAGCGGCAGTTTGTTGGTCCTCAGCCAGATTCGCTGCCCGTCTGCTCGCTTTCTGGACTCGATGATGTTATGTTCGGGGCGGTCGTACTCGACAATGCGTTC
>JAUVWB010000302.1 GCA_030604345.1 Desulfofustis sp.
CCAGCGAGCTGCTCAAGGCCATTGACGAAGAGTTCTATAACGCCCTGGTCATCAATACCGATTGGGAAAACTACTTCGCCCTGGAGTGGCGCAAACAGGGAGACGTCATTTTTCGGGTCAACGACGTGGCAGACGGAATCTATTATATCAACAGCGGCTCGGTGGTCACCCTCGATGAAAACGAGCGGGTGATTGTCACCCTCGGTGCCGGCAATATCTTCGGGGAGATGGCCTATTTCTCGAAAGAGCGGCGGCGTAACGCCACCATTGTTGCCGCCAGCGATGTGGTCCTACGCAAGATATCCACCAAGGATTTCGAGAAACTGCCGGTCATTCAGAAGATCTTTCGCCGTATCGCCGCCCAGCGGCAGGTCCAGACCGATGGGAGCGTCTGAAATCGCCCCCATCGGCCCCGGTTGTCCCTCTTTATTCGGTTGACAACACCACGTATTGACTGAAGTTGCCAAATCGGACGCGGAGCAGGACGCGGTCGCTCTGCGGCGATTTGTCGATCACCTGCTGCAGCTCCCGGATGCTGGTAATCTTCACCTGGTTGATCTCCTCGATAAGGTGCCCGGCCCGCAAGCCGGCCTGTTCCGCAACACTGCCCGGTTCAACCTCGCTGACCAGCACTCCCTGCCGTCCTTCATGGCCCAGCTGTTTGGCCAGCTCCGGAGTCAGCTCCTGCAGGGCCAGGCCGAACGAGCCCAGGGCACCGCTGGCGCCGCCGTCCTGAGCGATGCCGAAATCGCTCGGCTGTTCGCCGATCTCCACGGGAACCTCCAGCGGTTTACCGTCCCTGAGGATCTGCAGGGTGACCGTGGTGCCGGGGATGGTCAGGGCGATACGGTTACGCAGGTCGGCAACGTCCTTGAGTTCCGTATCGTTCAGTTTGAGAATGACGTCGCCTTGCTGCAAGCCGGCCTTGGCTGCCGGGGAGTCAGGTTGTGCTTCGCTGACCAGAATCCCCTGGGCTTTCTTGAGACCGAAGGATTGGGCCAACTCTTCGGTGACATCCTGTATGACCACTCCCAGCCAGCCCCGGGTCACTTTGCCGTGCTTCTGCAGTTGGTCCTCAATGGATTTCACCATGTTGATCGGAATGGCGAAGCCGATACCCATATAGCCGCCGGTTCGGCTGTAGAGGGCGGAGTTGATACCGATTACCTCGCCGTGAATATTGAGCAGCGGGCCGCCGGAATTGCCGGGATTGATGGCCGCATCGGTCTGAATGAAGTTTTCGTATTCGTTGATGCCGACCCGGCTGCGCCCTTTGGCGCTGACCACGCCGACGGTAACGGTCTGGTTGAGGCCGAAGGGGTTGCCGATGGCGATAACCCATTCGCCGACCTCCAGGGCGTCGGAGTCCCCGAGCGGCAAGGTCGGTAGATCGCGGTCCACGTCAATCTTGATCAGCGCCACGTCGGATTGCGGGTCGGACCCGATGAGCTTGGCTTCGACCTTGCTGTTGTCGGCCAGGGTGACGGTCATTTTCTCCGCTTTATCGATGACGTGATTATTGGTCAGGATATGGCCGTCCTCGCTGATGATAAAACCTGATCCGGCCCCGTATTGCCTTCGTTGCGGTCGATCCGGTTGTTGAAAACGGAACTGGGGTCCGAAAAACCGTTCAAAAAAGGGATTGTTGAAAAATTCCTGGATCTCGGCGGGCGGCTGTACGGTGGATTCCACACTGATATGCACGACTGCCGGCTTGACTTCTTTTACCACTTCGGCGATCGCCTTGGCGGAACGATCGAGGATTTCGATGTCTTCCTGGTTGGCTGCACGCGCTGTCGCGACGGCTGCTAACAGAAACAGCACGGCGCAGAGAAGCGCAGTTTTGCTGGTGAGGGTGATGGTTTTTTTCATGGCATGTCTCCGTTTACCGGTGAAATAAGTGCGCAGAATCGGCGCAGGTTGTCCGTCCGTTTCTGGAGATAAACAGTAAGCGGTTCGGCGACAGGGTCAAGAAAGTTTGCGTACCGATCTGCTTCTGGGGAGGCGAAGGGCATTGCTGGAAAACGCCTCGCGAAGGCCCGCCGACGCGCCACAGCAGGCCCGCAGGGTTGCGGACAGGACGTCCGCAACTGACAGCAGGCCATGGATGGCCTGTCTGTCAGCCGTGGCGTGACGGCGATCAGGCCGAAGAGCAGCGTTTGGAAACGCTACCCTTCGCCGGGTTCGTTCCGATCGACGTCCTTCACCAGGTTCGTTGCCGGTAACAGTAAAGTACACTGAGACGGATGAGTCTCAAATTTTTTCCAAGATCCGCATCCTCTATCACGATTCTTGCAAGTGACCGACTGATTCATCCACCGTACCCCGAACCACAGCAAGCGGCAACCCATGGCGGAAGAAGCACCGAGCGGCGGCGAACGCACCGAGGCCCCAACAGCGAAACGGCGGCAGGATTTCCGGGAGAAAGGCCAGGTGGCCCAATCCAAGGAGGTCCATACCGCCGCCCTGCTGACCATCTCACTGGCCTTGTGGTTTTTTTACCTTCCCCCTTTTTTCCTCAAGATCAACGACCTGCTGGCCCATCTGTGGCGCACCAGCTGTACCTACGAGCTGAACGCCAATTCTTTTCTGGGGCTGAGCTTCTTCATCTCGAAACAGATGGCCTGGCTGCTGGCGCCACTCTTCGTCATGGTCCTGGTGGTGGGGTTTTGTTCCAGCGTCTTTCAATTCGGCTGGCTGCTCACCGGCAAGCCGCTGGTCCCCGATCTCAGCAAGTTCGACCCGATCAAAGGATTCGGCCGCATGTTCTCCAAGCGAGCCCTGGTGGAGACCGCCAAATCCCTGGCCAAGATCACCCTCATCGCCTGGCTCGCCTACTCGACCGTGGTCGACCGTATCGAAGAGGCCCTGATCCTCATCGACACCAGCCCCATCACCGCCCTCGTCTTCCTGGCCAAGACTGCCGGCCTGATCCTCGCCAAGGTTTGCGCCCTGCTCATCCTCCTGGCCTTCCTCGACTTTCTTTACGTTCGTTGGGAGATGGAGGAAAAGATGAAGATGA
>JAUVWB010000068.1 GCA_030604345.1 Desulfofustis sp.
CGGCACTTACCAGAATCCGCCGGATCTCGCCAGTGCCGCCTACAACATCATTCAGTACAGCGAGGTACCGTCGCAGGACAACCCGGTGCGCTGGCTCTTTGTCAGTCGGCGCTGCATGCACTGCGAGGATGCCGGTTGTATGACCATCTGCCCGTCCCCCGGCGCCCTGTATCGGACGGCGGAGGGTGCTGTGGCCTTCGATCGGGACAAATGCATCGGCTGCAAGCTCTGTGTTAACGGTTGTCCTTTTGATGTGCCTCGTTATGATGCGGAAGGCAAGGTCACCAAATGCCACTTCTGTTTCGATCGGCTTGCCGCCGGTATGGAGCCGGCCTGCGTCAAGACCTGCCCGACCGGGGCGCTCAGGTTCGGTGATCGAGACGAGTTGCTGGCCACCGCCCGGGCCGAAGGCTTTGCCACGCTTTACGGCGAGCAGGACCTCGGCGGGTTGGGCTCGGTCTATGCCTTCAAGGACGAGCCGAAACTCTACGGCATGAAGGAGAACCCGGCCATTCCGGGCAGCGTCGTCTTCTGGCATACCTACCTGAAGCCGCTTTCGTTAATTGGTCTGGGCGGCGTGGTCGGTGCTGCCGCTATCCACTATTTGGCAATCGGCCCGCACAAAGACGCGGAAGAGGAGGTATGATATGGAAATGGTACGAAAGTCAAGTGTCGACGAGGTGCTGAACCATTGGATTCTGGCGGGCAGCTGTATCCTGCTGATCATTACCGGCTTTGCCTTCCTGTTCCACCTGCAGGGGGTCGGTGCGGTCTTCGGCGGATTTGAGGTCATGAAATCGGTGCATAATTGGGCCGGTGTGGTGTTCAGTGTCTCCCTGCTCTATTCGATGCGGCATTATCTGAAAGAGTCCCTCGAATACGATGCCGATGACCGGCAATGGTTTAAGGTGGCCGGCGGATATCTGTCACACAAGGTGAAAGTGCCGCCCATGGGCAAATACAACCCCGGTCAGAAGCTCTACTATCTGGTTATTCTGCTCGCCGGTATCGCCATCGCCGCATCCGGGTTTGCCATCTGGTTTATGAAGGATGATGGGAATATCATGCTTCTGTCCCACCTGATCCATAACGTGGCCTTTGTCGTCTTTGTCATCGTCGTGCCGGTGCATATCTATCTGGGCACCTTGGCCAACCCGGGAACCTTCCGGATCATGGTGACCGGGACGATGCCGCTGGAGACGGCGAAAAAGAGGCATCCCAAATGGATCAGCTGATCGTGAGGTTGGGGCCGGCATGCGGGTGATGCCGGCCAGGGTCTAACTCTTGTGAGGAAAGGGGGATACTGCGGTATCCCCCTTTGACGTGGCGCCATGAAAAAAATCGTACTGTTGTTTGCTCTTCTTTTCTGGGCCAGCCTGGCTGGCGCTCAGGAGAAGCGATTCGACGTGCCGATCGGAGATTCCCCGTCGCTTGGACCGGCCGATGCGCCGGTAACCATCATCGAGTTCCTCGACTTTCAGTGACCGCACTGTGTTGCGGTCGGTCCGACCGTGAAGCAGATTCTTGCCGCCTATCCCGACAAGATCCGTCTGGTGATCAAAAACTATCCGTACAAATACCGCGATTTTGCCAGAATCTCCGCAGCGGCGTCGCTGGCTGCCCGGGAACAGGGCAAGTATTGGGAGATGCACGACATCCTGATCACCCGTTCGCCGGATCTGGATCGTGATCGCCTGATCGCCTATGCCACCGAGTTGGGGCACGATGTGGGAGCCTTTACCAGGGCCCTTGACGAGAAAAAGTTTGACCAGGAGATAGATCGCGATATCCAGTTGGCTGAAGAGATGGACCTGTACAATACCCCGACCTTCTTCATCAACGGCCGGCAGGTGGTTGGTGAGCGTCCGTTTGATTATTTCAAGAAGATCATCGACGAAGAATTGCAGAAGAAGGGGGCATAAACCCATGAAACCGATCGGTTGGCTGTTGGCTATTTTGGTTCTGCCGGCATCCGTCGGTGCCGGCCCATTGGTTCCCTTCGACAGCGTCCCCGTTCCGGGGCGGGAATCCGATTCGCCCGCCCTGGTGGAACTTGGCAAGCAGTTGTTTTTTGATCGACGCCTGTCTGGCGACGGGACCATGAGCTGCGGTACCTGTCATGACCCGGATATGGGGTTCAGCGACGGCCTGGATATTTCACTCAACTATCCGACCACCAGAAATTGGCGCAATTCTCCGACGCTGATCAATACGGCACTGCAGAAAAGCCTGTTTCATGACGGGCGGGCCGCGACCTTGGAGGAACAGGCCCTGTTCCCGATGATGTCGGCCTTTGAGATGAATCAGAACCTGGATTACCTGGAGGAGGAGATTCGTGCGGTGCCCGAGTATGAGGCTGCATTTGCGGATGCCTTCGGTGATCCCGATGTGACCAGGGAGAGAATAGCCAAGGCCATCGCCGCCTTCGAACGCACGCTCATCTCCCGGGACGCTCCCTTGGACCGGTTTCTGGTGGGAGACGAGAGGGCCTTGTCGCCGGAGGCGCAGCAGGGCTATCAGCTGTTTGTTGGCAAAGGCAACTGCAGCCAGTGCCACTTTGGCCCGAACCTGATGGACGACCGATTCCATGCCCTGATGGTGCCGGAAAATCCGGAGCACCTGACCGACCCCCGGATTACCGCAACCCGGAGATTTGTGGCCAAACTCTATGGGTTCGAGGACTTCCGGACGCTAGACGAGGATCCGGGGCGTTACCTGATAACCAAGGATGAAAAGGATTGGAAGGCCTTCAAGACGCCGACCCTTAGAGACGTTGCCAAAACCGCACCCTACATGCATAATGGGGTCTTTGCCACCCTGGACCAGGTTATCGACTTCTTTGCCGCAGGGGGTGGTGAAAACAATCGGGTTTTGCAGCCCGTGCCCCTTGACGCACAAGAACGACAGCAGCTCCGGAGCTTTCTTGAAGAAGGCCTGACCGGGGCGGAGATCGTGATCGACTACCCCAAAATCCCCTGAGGAGGATCATGAACAGCGAGATTCAGTCCCTGATCGAGCAGCGACCACATCTTCGCGCCCCCCTGGAGCGCTACGCCCGTTGGTTGCATTTTTCCCAGAGTGTGCAGGAGTTGCTCTCCGGGGTACAGTCGGCCCGGCCCGGGGGTGACGCCAGAAGCTATCCCGGCGATGTGGCGGACGCTGTTTTCAACCTCTTCCTCGACGTCCTCGGCGTGTCCGCGGAGCAGCTGGCACCGCTGCGGGCGGCGCTGGCCCGAGGGGATCTGGATTTTCTCCGCTTTCCCCTTGACGACTATCCGGTCGTGCCGGATCTTTCATGGTCCCCCGAGGAGGCCAGCGCCGTTCTGTTTCTGCTGAGCCGCCCCCACTTCCAAGCGCTGCGGCAGAGATCACCGCAAGATGGCGGGGCCTGGGTCGGGGGGCGCTGCCCGCTCTGTTCGGCGCAGCCGGTGCTTGCTTCCATCGTCGAAGGCCCGCAACGGCGCCTTCACTGTTCGTTTTGCGCCACCACCGGCACCTTCCGGTTCATTGGTTGTCCCCATTGCGGCAGCAATGACGTGGAACGTCTGGGCACGATCGCGTCCGACGATGAACCAGGGTTCCGCATCGCCACCTGTGATGAGTGCCACTCCTATCTGAAAACAATCGAATCCTCGGTTCTGCAGAAGATGAGTGTCGATCTGGCCGACATGGCCAGTCTGCCTTTGGATATGGTCGCCCAGGACAAGGGCTATGTGCGGCTGGCGCCCAACCCCATCGGTCTGAAAAAGATGACGTGAAGCTGGGCTGGAAAGATTCATTCCAGCTGTTCGAACAGCTTTTCCTGGTCAGAGGTGCCGATGAAGATCAGTTCATCGGTCTCAGCGATCGGCGTCTGCGGTTTGGGGCTGATCTCCAAGTGGTCTCCTTTCCTCATGGCGATGACGCTGAGTCCGGTATGTTCCCTGATACCACAGGTCAGGATGGTCGTGCCGGCATAACGGCTGCCGGCTTGCCGCTGCAGGACCACCAACCCTTCGGTAAAAAGTGAAATCTCGTTGGGTTGCAGGAGCTGGTAGATGGTACCGGCGCCGAGCGAGGCATAGGACATTACCTGATCCGCACCCGCCATGTGCAGTTTGGCCACGTTTCGTTCGAGGATCGATCGGCTGATGATCTGCACGTCGGGACGAAGCTGGCGGCAATAAAAGGTCAGATAGATGTTCATGTCGTCGCTGTGGGTCGTGATGATGACCGATTTGACCGTCTCTATGCCGGCGTTTTTTAAGGTCTCGATATCGGCGGCATCACCAACGATGGTCTTTCCCTGATAAAGACTCTTGCCGAGGTTGGTTCGCTTCTCAACAATCCGGAAGTTGATGTTATGCTCTTCCAGCGTGGCGGCGGCCACCTGGCCGACACGGCCACCACCGAGGATGAGCACCTGCGGGATCTGCGGCGATTGCTCGTAACTGGCCGCGAATTTTTCGTCGAAGGCCTTCAGCTGACCACTGGTCCCGGCCAGGATGAGGATGGCCTGAGGGTTGATCGGTGAATTCGGGGTTGCCGCCACAAATTTGCCTTTCTCCATGATGCCGATAGCGGTGACCCCGGTCGTCTGACGAATGGATGCCTGCGCCAGGGTCTTACCCTCGAGTCCGGTGAACCGCACCGGTAGTTCAGCGATGAGCAAATCACCGAAACGGCCGATCACCGTTGTTCCCTGGCCGACCCCGAAGGCTCGGCGGGCCAGCGATACCCCGAGCATATGCATGAACTCGTAGACGCTGACGTTGCCCGAATATTCGAGAATATCGATGGAGTGTTTGTTTTCCGCATTGGTGACGATGGGCACGTCGTCGCTGATCTGCCGAATGGTAAAACAGATGTTGGTGCTGAGCAGATCGTCGTTGGTCACCACCACCAGCGCCGCTTTGTCCACCTGGGTGTTTCGATAGGTGGACTGACGGTCGAGGTCGCCGACGATGACCCGGTAGCCCTCATTGCGCAGGGTGGCGGCATGGTGCTGGTCGCCGGTGATAATGGCGTAGGGGATGTGCCGACGATTGAGATACTCGATCAGCCGGGTGGTGATCGGATCGACGCTGGTGATCAGTACGTGGCCTCTGATGTCGTCGGGTAGGGCGCGAGGGGTTCGGGCCTTTTCCTGGGCCTGGAGCCAGGGTGCATAAAAGAATTGGATGAAGGTGAACGGCAGGATGATGAGCAGAAAGAGCACGCCGGAAATGAGAACGAAGATGGAGAAGACCCGACCCAGGTCGGAGGAAAACGTAATATCGCCGAAACCGAGGGTGGTCATCACGGTCAGGGTCCAGTACAGGCCGGTGATCCAACTGTAGTCTTGTCCTTCTTGGGCCATCAGGATGTGAAAGAGGATCGAATAGAGACTGATCACAGAGAGAAGGAACAGCAAAAATTTCGACAGGAGCAGGATATTGCGCCGCGCGGTCTTGTCCTGAAAAAAATAGAGGAGTTGGGGTACGACGAATTTCATGGGGTATCCCTGGTCAAGGAGGACGACTGAGCTCTCCGGACACCGAATCGGGGCAGGGGCCGGGGTACCCCCTCGCTCCGCTCACGGACCGGAAGGGGAGATTGCTGTGCCAGATAGGACCGCATCATCATACCATAGGGAGATCGTGGGGGGGAAGGCGGCAAACCATTTTTAGCTCCCACCATCCTGAATGGTTAAAACGGGCTTTTGTACTCGGTGGTTCCCTTGAGCAAGAGGCTGCACAGCAGACCGATGACGAGCAGCAGAAGCAGCCCGTACCAGGGGAACCAGAAGAACGACTGGCGGAATGCCTCGTCACTCATGATCTCCGCCGGTCGGCTCGGCTCAACCGGTGGCAGCCGGTTTTTCAGGTGTCTGACGAGGCCCGCAAACAAGATGCCGACGAGACCATAGGCCAGATTGAACAACACGCCTTTGAAACTGAGTACGGTGGCCCGCTGAGACGAGGCGGTGACCCGGTTGAGGTAATGACTGGTGAAAAAGGAGGTGAGCATGAGGCCGATCATCACCGCCGCCATGGGCAGAACCCCGACATAGGGGAAAAACCCGTTCAAGCCCCACAGAGTGGCCATGACCAGCAGGGCCAGCCCGGTGCAGTTGGCCCGAGGGGAGAAGCGGGAAATCAACCATTCCGCAACTTTGGGGACGAACAGCCCGAGGAGGGAAAAAGTAGCCATGATCACGCCAAAACTGGCCTCCGGGAGCTCGATTAAGCGGAAATACTGGCTTGCCAAGGTGATGATCAAACGCAGCAGATGGTCGTAGGCCATAGCAAACAAAATGACTGCCAGGGCAAACGGCGAGCGCATAATCCACCAGCCGGCTTGCAGGGTCAGCTGGAAGGCTTTGTGAACGGTGGAGAAACTTACCTGCTCGCCTCGGCTCGATTCGTTGAACCTGCCGGCGGTGAGCAGTGCCAGTACGGCCAGCACGAGGGTCAGGTAAACGGGGAAGCGCATGGTCGTCTGCTGGCTCAGCTCCGTTGACAGCGACAGCCAGGAAAAGATCGGGCTGATCAGGTCCGGGTCGTACACCAGGGCACCGACGGTCATGGCGACCACGCTCGCCACGGCCTGCAGCCGCATCAACAGGGACAGGACCTGCGGCCAGTGCTCCGGGTTGCCTTCGTTGATCAGCGAATCATAGGCCAGGGCTTCATCGGCACCACTGGCCATGGCCTCGGCCAGTCCGCTGAGCGCCCGGTTTGCCAGAAAGACCCAGAAAACCACGTGGATATTGTCCAAGGGTACAAAGGCAATGAGGCTCATTTCCAGGATCATTGCCAGGGCGGTCAGCACCAGGAGCCGCTTACGGCCGAGCAGGTCGGCCATGGCCCCGGAAGGGATCTCGGCGGTAACGATGGTCACCGCCCAGACACTGTTGAGCAGGGCGAATTGTTCGATGCTCAAGCCATAATCAAGAAACAGAACGGTGAAGACAGGATAATAAAAACGGGCATTGAAAAAGATGCGAAAGGCGATGAAAAGGCGGATATTGGCTATCTGAAAAACCGGTTTGCCGTCTGATCGATCGGTTTGCATATCAGCGTCGATGTACGTTGAGTCGCTTTTCCAGGCGGTGGACACCGAGGGAAAGCGTGAGACAGAGAACGAGGTAGATGACGGTAATGGTCAACCATATTTCGATGGATGCCTGGGTCGAGGCCATCACCTGCAGCCCTTGAAAGGTCAGCTCCTGGATGGAGATGATGGCGACAATGGAGGAGTACTTGATAGTGTTGATGAATTCGTTGGCCAGCGGCGGCAGCATGATGCGCAGGGCCTGGGGCAGGATGACACAGCTCAGCTGCTGGCTGCGGGTGAACCCCAGGGCCCGGGCGGCATCCCATTGGCCGGCATCGACCGCTTGAATACCGGCCCTGACGATCTCGGTGATATAGGCGCTTTGAAACAGGCCGATGGTGCGGGCC
>JAUVWB010000322.1 GCA_030604345.1 Desulfofustis sp.
CCCGGCCGGCACAGCAGACGGCGACAAGCAATAAGACGGCACAACTGAAAGAACGTATTGACATCAATCTAATCTATCCTTAGGGCTCGATCCCAACGGACCGGCAGACCGGAAAAAGCTCGGTTAAGAGAAGCGGGCGAGTCGCCCGATCGCGCTTTGGCTTGGGCCTAATCTACCTGAAAACAATAGATATGTCCATTGGTTGTTGGCCGGTTTCAAGGTGCCGTCGGGCCTCTGCGCCAGGATAGCCGGTTGCGGTGCCGCTCCGGTCGACGGGGCGTGGGATGCCGGATGAGTTCGAGACCGTTGCATTTTTGCCGTTATGTCGGTATATAAGTGAGTCTTACCGGCTGCCGGCGGGTGTCGGGCTCAGCTGTAATCAGGAAGACGGTTCTTATGTCACCACGACCGAAAAAGATGCGGCGCTGTGAAGGTTCGTTCTGCGGCCGGGCCTTCAAGCCGACCGGGACACCGCTCAACGAGCTGACGCCGATCGCTCTCCATCGAGATGAGCTGGAGGCCCTGCGGCTCTGTGACGTGGAGGGGCTGACCCAGGAGGAGGCCGGCCAGCGCATGGGGGTCTCCCGCGGCACCGTCCAGCGCATCATTACTGGCGCCCGGAAGAAAACGGCAACGGCGCTCACCGAAGGACAGGCCCTGGTCTTTATCGACAGCGAGAGCTGATCAGGTGATTTCCCTGGTCTTGCGGAACTCGATGTCGGGCCATTTCTCCATGAAGAATTTCAACATCCATTCGCTCTCCGCCAGATAGGTGAGAAACCCCTCGGCATCATAGGCCAGCACGTGCTGGTTGGCCTGCTCGAAGCGGGCCAGTTTCTTCTTGTCCGGGCAGTCCACCCAGCGCGCCGCACCGAAGCGGACCGGTTCGTAAATGGCGTCCACGCCGTACTCGTTTTTCAGCCGGGCCATGGTCACCTCGAACTGCAGCACGCCCACAGCGCCCATCACGTAGTCGGAACCCACCAGCGGCCTGAAGACCTGGATCGCCCCCTCTTCGGCCAATTGTACCAGCCCTTTCTGCAACTGCTTCAGCTTCAGCGGGTTTTTTAGCAGGACCCGGCGAAAGTGTTCTGGTGCGAAATTGGGGATGCCGGTGAATTTGAGCGGTTCCTTGATGCTGAAGGTGTCGCCGATCTTGATCGTGCCGTGGTTGGGCAGGCCGATGATGTCGCCGGGCCAGGCTTCTTCCACATGCTCCCGGTCCTGGGCCATGAAGATGATCGCCCCGGCCAGCGATATATCCTTGTTCAACCGGTGGTGTCTGACCTTCATGCCTTTGGTGAAGGTGCCTGAACAGACACGCAAAAAAGCGATACGGTCGCGGTGGGCCGGATTCATGTTGGCCTGGATCTTGAAAACGAAACCGGAGAACTGCTCCTCGTTCGGCGTCACGACCCGCGTCTCGCTCTGGCGCGGACCGGGGGGTGGGGCCATATCGACGAAGGTGTCGAGCATCTCCTGGACGCCGAAGTTGTTGATCGCCGAGCCGAAAAAGACCGGGGTTTGGGAGGCCTTCAGGTATTGCTGGTAGGTAAACGGGCTGGCGGCGCCCTCGAGCAGCTCCAGGTCCTCGCGCAGGTCGTCGGCCTGGGCGCCCAGCAGCCGGTCCAGTTGCGGGTCGTCCAGACTGTCGATGGTGATCACCTGTTGGTCGCGGGTCTCGGCGCCGGGGGTGAAGAGCCGCAGATTCTTTCGGTAGAGGTTGTAGACGCCCTTGAACCGCTTGCCCATGCCGATCGGCCAGGAGAGCGGTGCGCATTCGATCTGCAGCTTGTCCTCGATCTCGTCGAGCAGCTCCAGCGGTGAGCGGCCCTCCCGATCCAGCTTGTTGATGAAGGTGATCAGCGGCGTGTTTCGCATCCGGCAGACCTCCATCAGCTTTTCGGTCTGGGTCTCGACCCCTTTGGCGCTGTCGATGACCATCACTGCCGAATCGACGGCGGTCAGTACCCGGTAGGTGTCTTCCGAGAAATCCTGGTGGCCGGGGGTGTCGAGCAGGTTCACTTCATAATCGCGATAGGTGAATTTCATCACCGAGGTGGTCACCGAGATACCGCGTTCCTGCTCCACCTTCAGCCAGTCGCTGGTTGCGTGCCGCTCCGCCTTGCGCGATTTGACGGCGCCGGCCAGGTTGATGGCGCCGCCGAAGAGCAGCAGTTTTTCGGTCAAGGTGGTCTTGCCGGCATCGGGATGACTGATGATGCCAAAGGTGCGCCGGCGGCTGATTTCTCTATCTAGGGTACTGCTCATCGGGGAAAATTTGTCCTTTGCTATTTGCCGGGGAGTGGGTATAACCATGCCTTGGAAAAAAACATGAAGAATAGGCCCTTTCCCATAGATTGCAAGAGAAATGCGAAATGAACGATGAAAAAAGAACCCTGCTGGTGACCGGCGGCTGCGGCTTCATCGGCTGTAATTTCGTGCGCCTGGTCAACCGGGAGCTGCCGCACTGGCGGCTGATCAACCTGGATAAGCTCACCTATGCGGGTAACCTGCAGAGCCTCGCCGGCATCGAGGAAAACGAACGGTACCGTTTCGTCTGCGGCGACATCTGTGAAGCTGAGTTGGTGGAGCGGTTGTTTGGTGAGGAGCGGATCGACACCGTCGTCCACTTTGCCGCCGAGTCTCATGTGGATCGCTCCATCGTCGGGCCCGGCGAATTCATTCGCACCAATATCGTCGGCACCTTCACGCTGCTCGAGGCGGCTCGCCGCCATTGGCCGGCCCAGGACGACGGCGAGGCCCGCCGCTTTCTGCATATCAGCACCGACGAGGTGTACGGTTCGCTCGGCGCCACCGGGCTGTTCAGTGAGACCACCCCGTACGATCCCCGCTCGCCCTATTCCGCCTCGAAGGCCTCGTCCGATCATCTTGTTTCCGCCTATTTCCATAC
>JAUVWB010000255.1 GCA_030604345.1 Desulfofustis sp.
GATGGGGCCGAAGAGCAGCGTTTGGAAGCGATGCCCTTCGCCTCCCCGGTTGCAGAGACGTACGCTTGAGTCGGATGAACCAGAATATGTTCCCTATGGTGATAATCTGAAATCTTCTCAAAAGAATCGGCTATATATCGAGATTTCCGACGTAAAAATGAAGATTAATGCACTGTTAGGATGTTGGCAATAAAAATGTGGCAAAAGGCAACCAGGAAACAATTACAAAATCTTAGGCGAAGTTCGTATAAATGGCAAAGATACTTGGTTGGTCAGGTAAGCCGTTTGAGATTAACGCAGAGAAGCTGGACGTATCCCAGCGTAGGTCACCATGGAGTCAGGCTTGGTTCAGCATGTGTTCACAGAGGTGTTTCACCATCTGATCGTTGACAGGGGGATTGGTACCGAGTCTTCTTTGTGGTCTCTGCGTATGGTACGGTAGTGTCGCGCCGCAGGCATGCGCAAAATGGAGAAACGTAGAAGTAACCTGATGAGTATGACTGTTTTACAAGGGGAACATCTTTATGCTTTTGCTCTACCCGCCAGTTGCCAAGCCCTGTGAACCGCCGGCGGGGATCGCTTCGCTGGCAGGAGTTGTGCGCCGGGCCGGGGTGGTGTGTCGGGTGGCCGACCTGGGGCTGGAGGGAATGGTTCATCTGCTTGATGGGGCGGGGGTGCCGCCGGCGGGGGATCGTTGGGGGCGGCGGGCCTGGAAAAACCGGGAGGCGAACCTTCGCGCCCTGCGCGAGCCCGGTACCTACGGTAACGTGTCACGCTATCGCAAGGCGGTGCTGGAGCTGAACCGGGTGGTCGAGTCGGCCGGCGGTGGTGGGGTCAGGGTGGGACTGGCCAACTACCAAGACCATGAGCTGACACCGACGCGCAGCGCCGATCTGCTGCGGATGGCCGTGGAACCGGAACGTAGTCCGTTTTTTGCCCTGTTGCGGCGACGGTTGCCGGAACTGTTGAACGATCAGGGGGACGGTTGGGTCGGGGTTTCCCTCAATTATCTCAGCCAGGCGTTGAGCGGCTTCACCTTGATCGGGTTGGTGCGGCGATTGGCACCGGCGACCAGGGTGATCGTCGGCGGCGGGCTGATGACTTCATGGATGCGCAGCCCACGCTGGGCGGAGCCGTTCGCGGGGCTGATCGACCACTGCGTCGCGGGGCCGGGAGAAGCACCGCTGCTTGCGTTGCTGGGGCGCTCAGATGGTGCGGTGGGTGAGGGCGGCCGGTCGGGTGGCCTTGATTTTGACGGATTGATGCTGGATGACTATGTGGCGCCGGGTTTCATAGTGCCCTACAGCTGTTCGAGCGGCTGTTACTGGAATCGGTGCAGCTTTTGCCCGGAGCGGGCCGAAGGCAATCGGTTTGTCATGAAATCGCCGGCAGAGGTGCATGCCGAGTTGACCGGCCTCACTCAGCGCTACCGGCCGGGATTGCTCCACCTGCTCGACAACGGTGTGCCGCCGGCGGTGCTGGACAGCTTCACTGCCGGTTATCCGGGCGTACCCTGGTACGGATTTGCCAGGATCGACAAACGGTTGGCGGACGCGGATTTCTGCCGCCGACTCAAGGCGTCCGGCTGCGTGATGCTGAAGCTTGGCTTGGAGTCTGGCTCCCAACGGGTGCTCGATACGCTGGACAAGGGCATCGACCTGGATACCGCCGCACAGGCGTTGGCAAACCTGCGCCGGGCCGGGATCGCCACCTATGTCGACCTGTTGTTTGGAACGCCGGCGGAGACCGAGGAGGATGCCCGGCGAACGATGAGCTTTGTCGGCGATCATCACCGGGCCATCACCTTTCTCAATCTGGCAATCTTCAACATGCCGATCGACAGCCCGGAGGCGGCGACGGTGGAGACGATGCCGTTTTCCGACGACGATCTGGCCCTGTACACCGATTTTCGTCACCCGCAGGGCTGGGACCGGCGGCAGGTGCGCCGCTTTCTCGATCGTGAATTCAAGCGTCAACCACCGCTTGCTGCAATCCTGCGGCGCGATCCGCCCCTGTTCACCTCGAACCACGCCCCCCTGTTGGTCATGCATGGCCGATGGATGGAGCGCGACAGCCGAGAACCAGGTGGAATCACAAACAGAAAAAGCGGAACCGGCCGCTGATCGGGGCCGGTACCGCTTTGTGGCAGAACAATCGACGGCGATACCTGTCCGCCCCTCAAAAAAGTGATTGTCTTACCGAAAAAATTCCATGATAATACCAGGGCTGAACCGTGCCGCTGGCACGACAGTCCATTCGAACCAAGCCGGTCAGTGCCCGCAGCCGCAACCGGAAGAGCATGCGGATTCGGTTGGGTGGCGATCAGGGCCTGATCCGAAGGAGGTTGCCGTGACGCTTGACGCCCTTGGGAAAGAAAATCGCAGCAAGGTTGGGTCGGTACTGGTGGTCGGCTCCGGGGTCGGCGGTATGCAGGCCGCCCTCGACATGGCGGACAGCGGCCTGCTGGTGCACATGATCGGCGACGAGTCGTCGATCGGCGGCACCATGGCCCGACTCGATAAGACGTTTCCCACCGGCGACTGCGCCATGTGCATGATCTCGCCGCGCATGGTGGAGTCGAGCCGGCATCCCAACATCAAGATGCATACCCTGGCCACGGTCAAGTCGGTGGCCGGCCGGGAAGGCGATTTCACCGTCACCATCGAACAGCCGGCCCGGTATGTCGATCCGGAC
Organism: Desulfofustis sp.; assembly: GCA_030604345.1. The sequence goes on from JAUVWB010000255.1 coordinate 2,695, forward strand.
CGCTGCACCGGCTGTGGCGCCTGCGAGCCGGGTTGCCCGGTGCGGGTCCCCAACGAATTCAACCTCGGCCTGGACAACCGCAAGGCGATCTTCTCCCTGTTTCCGCAGGCGGTGCCCAACACCCGGGCGATCGACAAGCGCTTCTGTCTCTATCTGACCAAGGACGTCTGCCGCAAGTGTGAGAAGGCCTGCGACGCCAAGGCCATCAACTTCGCTGACCAGGACCGGGTCTATGACCTCCACGTCGGTTCGATCGTCCTCACCCCCGGCCTGAAGACTTACGATCCGGCCATCCGCCGGGAGTTTGGCTACGGGAAGATCAAGAACGTGGTCACCTCCCTGCAGTTCGAGCGGCTGCTCTCGGCCTCGGGGCCGTGCGGCGGCACCGTGGCCCGTCCCTCCGACCAGGCCCACCCGAAGCGGCTGGCCTGGATCCAGTGTGTCGGCTCGCGCAACAGCCACAATGCCAATCCCTGGTGCTCGTCGGTCTGCTGCATGTACGCCGCCAAGCAGGCGATCATCGCCAAGGAGCACGATGCCGAGGTGCAGGCCACCGTCTTCTACATGGAGCTGCGCGCCTTCGGCAAGGACTTCGACAAGTATATTGACAAGGCCAAGCACGAGAGCGGCGCCATGTATCGACGGGCCATGGTCTCGGAGGTGATCGAGGATCCCGCGACCTCCAACGTGATCATCCATTACGTGGACGAGTCGGGGCGACGGATCAACGAGGAGTTCGATCTGGTCATCCTTTCCATCGGTTTCGAGCCGCACCTGCAGGCCCGGGCCTTTGCCGAGAC
>JAUVWB010000165.1 GCA_030604345.1 Desulfofustis sp.
GATTGGTCATTGCACCGCGTCCGAACGACTCTGCCAGAGCCGCAACCGTTGCGGAGTGTCAGATACGCGCCTGGTGTTCCACGTACACCAGGCCCCAGGACCGAATCATTTTCTGCAGAATATAGCATTCTTCATTGTCCAGCGCGGCACTACCCACATGGGCGATGGCATCCGTGCGGTTGACCACAAAACCTTTTTCAATCGTCTTGAAGCTCTTGTCCCGGGCATCTTTGACCAACCGGGCAATCCGATCCAGGGCCCAGTCCCACTCCACCTCCTTCCAGGCAGTCCCGCCCGGCTCGCGATACATGGGCTTGCGCACCCGGTATTCGTTGTTCGGGAGCTGCATGATCGAAGCCCCCTTGGAACACAACGCGCCTTCATTGATCGGATGGTCGGGGTCGCCTTCGGTATTGATGACCTTTCCGTTCTCGGCGTAGACGATGATGCTGCATCCCACTGAGCAATACGGGCAGATCGTTGTCGTCTGCTTGGCGTTCTTGATCCGCAACTCCTGGGCATAGGCCCGGGCCGGGTCAAGATTGACGCCGAGCGCGCCGACCAGAGCGGTGGAACCCGACAGTTTGAGGAAATCCCGTCTTGATACTCCCATTGAAGCCTCCTTATCGGTTTCAGGACCTGTTTTCCGGCTTAACCACCCCGGAGATTATGGTTCGTGCTGAACGCTTTCTCTTTTGCCTTAATAAGGGAAACACACCCGCCTCCCGAGCGTGTTCGAAACGAATTTTAGGCCATTCGGAGCCGGGACGTGCGGCTGCGATTCTTTTTCCTGGGTGCAATTCCTGCGTGGTTCACCGGACATCAGACGAAAACAACCCTGTAATCAACCAAACGCTACTATAAATTACAGGAATGCCTGATTATAGAGACGCCAAGAGAAGAAGAGAATCGGGAGACGGCCTATTTTATCGCAGGAAAAAACCTTGCTTCCAGGTAGGCAGTCTGCTCTCGAAGACGTAAGCAAATCACTTACATTTGACGGAGGGGTTGTCAGTTTTGGTCCTTCATTTCCTCCGGCGCCCCGGGGGCAGAACAAACTATCGCTAAACTGCTCATTCCTCCAGACAGATGACGCCCGCCGCCGTTAGCTCAGCGATCACCGCCTGCTCTGCAGACACATCTATGGACCGGGTGCCGTCGAGCAAAACTCTCGTCTGATAGCCGAGAGAGACCGCATCAAGGGCCGTGGCGCGCACGCAATAATCGAAGGCCAGGCCGACGATGTCCACCGCTTCGATAGCATATTCCTCCAATGCCCGATCGAGTCCGGTATCATGGCGTCGGGCGTTGTCGAAGAAGGCCGAATAGGAATCGACCTGAGGATCCTGGCCCTTCTGGATAATGATCGCCGATGCACCGCCCTTGACCATCTCGGCCAGGCAGTCGCTTATCTGCGGGTGTAAATGCGCCCCTTTGGTTCCCTGAACGCAATGATCCGGCCAGAACACCTGGGGCAAACCGGCCAGCTCACCGAGAGCGAAGGGTTCCGCACCAGGGTGATTGGCGGCGAAGGAGCCATGATTACGGGGATGCCAATCCTGAATGACCACCAGGAGGTCGTAGCGCGACCTGTCCCGCATCAGCGTCAGCACATAGGGGATGATCGCGTCGCCGCCCGGCACGGCCAGCGCCCCGCCAGGCAGAAAATCGTTCTGAATATCCGTCACCAACAACGCCCGTTTCATCTTGCTCACCTTGCTGTCTGATCGTTTGCCAAACCATGACGATTGGCGGCCAGCCCTGCGGCCCGCATGGCCTCCCGTCTCTGATAGAGTTTTTCCGATAAGCCGGCAGGATAGCTATGGGGGTTCAGCAAGCGGAGAATGGTCCGATCGAAACCTGCCAGGCCGTCCAGCGTCCGCTGCCGCATGGCCGCCACGGGCTCGTTGCCGCCAACCCTTTGTCCGTCGACAAAGAGCGGCTCGAGCAACAGGCTGCCGCTGATACCGGCCAGGGTGACCCGCTTGTTCTGCCACGGATGCGCCACCGATATGATGTTCACCGTCCCTCCTTCTCGATCCGGGCGCGGCTCGGAGAGGGTGTCGAACAGACAGTCGCCGACGCACAAGCCGTCCCGTTTGAGCCGAACGGTGTCAAGGCAGCCGGGAATCGAGGTCTTCTCCGGCTGGTCGCAGATTTTCATGCGTTCCGTCAGCCGGCCCTGCTCGTCGGCCACCGCCGCAAGCTTGTAGACACCACCCAAGGCCGGCTCGTCGAAAGCCGTCACCAGTTTGGTGCCCACCCCCCAGACATCGATGGGCGCCCCCTGGCTCTTCAAACTGGACAGGAGATGCTCGTCCAGATCACCCGAAGCGACGATCTTGGTGGCGGTAAAACCCGCATCATCCAGCAGTTTCCGCGCCTCGCCGGCCAGGTAGGCGAGATCGCCGGAATCGAGACGGATGCCGAGCAATTCGGCCCCCTGTTGACGCAGCCGGCGACCGACAGCAATGGCATTTCGCACACCCCTCAAGGTCTCATAGGTGTCGACGAGTAGTACCGCGTTGTGAGGAAAGAGCTCGGCATAGGCCCAAAAAGCTTCCTGCTCATCGGCAAAGGCCAGTACCCAACTATGCGCGTGTGTTCCTCGAGCCGGAATCGAGAAACGTTGTGCCGCCAGGACATTGGAGGTGGCATCCACGCCGCCGATATATGCCGCCCGGCTGGCCGCCAGACCACCCTCGAGCCCGGGCGCCCGTCGCAAGCCGAACTCCAGGACCTCGTCGTCACCGACAGCGAGACGAACCCGTGAGGCCTTGGTGGCCACCAGGCTCTGGTGATTGACAACGGCCAGCAGCGGCGTCTCGATGAGCTGCGCGTCGAGCAGGGGCGCCCGCACCCGGACCATAGGTTGGTGAGGAAAGACGATGGTCCCTTCCGGGACCGCATCGATCGAACCACGAAATCGCCAGTGTGCCAGGTAGTCAAGAAATGGCCGAGAAAACAGCGGCCGTCCGCCCGCACCGGACAAGGTGGCGAGAAAGGCCAGGTCATCCTTGCTGAAGTGGAAGCTTTCCAACCATTCGGAGAACGACCCGATTCCGGCAGCCACCACATACCGGCCGCCAAAGGGCGGGGACCGATAGAACATGTGAAAGATGCTGGCTCGATCGGCCATCCCGGTGGCAAAATATCCCTGCGCCATGGTCAGCTGGTAGAGATCCGTCGCCAGCGCCCGGGAAACGTTTTCTCCATCCTGCGTCTTTGCTTTGCTCTCCATGGCCGCGCCCCTTTTGCTCTGTCCCGCTTGTTTCCGTCCCCTTCACCTGCCGGTCTTGCGTGTTCGTTTCGCTCAGCGTTATCGACTCATCATACCAGGAACACGCCCCTGCTTCCAGGAGCATTGCGGCCGGCCCGGCAGTGCCATCCACCGATCCATGCAGATTCGAGTTCGGTATTACAACCTTTAGCACCCTTGTCCATCAGGGCAAGGGGCGATCACCGCCTTTGGGCCAGGGCCACGGCACTTGCCAAACCGGACCTTACCTCCTTTGTCGTCGACCGTTTATACTCAAGGTTCCCTGAAGATGGTTTTCCTCTTTTGACAACCCCCTATCGCTCGGGTATGGTTACCATTTCGATGGCGCATAGTAAGCAGCACTACGGTCGGCCACGAGGTGTTGACGGCCTCTGGCTCGAACAACGACCCGGCGGCGCCCACAAGCCATCACCCGGCGAGGCCGCTGGCTCGCAGGGCCCGGAAATACGGGAGAAAAAGAAGGTTCATCCGACTCAAGCGTACGTCTCTGCAACCGGGGAGGCGGAGGGTATCGCTGGAAAACGCCTCGCGGAGGCCCGCAGGGTTGCGGACAGGACGTCCGCAACTGACGGCAGGCCATGGATGGCCTGCCTGTCAGCCGTGGCGTGACGGCGAAGGAGCCGAAGAGCAGCGTTTGGAAGCGATGCCCTTCGCCGGGTTCTTTGCCGGTAACTCAAAGAGTACGCTCAATCCGGATGAACCAAAAAGAATAGCCATAAGGAGTAACGCCCATGTCGGATTCGAACAACTCTGATTACCTCACCTTGGCCGAGATCTTCAGTTATGATCCGAACTTTCAGGAACTCATGCTGAATATGCTGCAATCGGCATTTGAATCTTCATTCCAAGGGGTTATGATTACCGAGGCAGAACCCGGCTATCCCATCATCTATGTTAATCCGGCCATCTGTGAAATGACCGGATACACGCGCAAGGAGTTCATTGGCCAGTCACCGGCCATGCTCCAGGGCGAAAAGACCGACCCTGCGGTACTTGTGGAATTGCGTGAAAGACTCGACCAGGGAGAGATCTTCCAGGGGAGGACCTACAATTATCGAAAAGACGGATCTGAGTTCCTCATGGAATGGCGGATTGTCCCCATCCGTGGAGCGGAAGGCGAGATAGCAAACTACCTGGCCTTCCAGCGCGAAGTTCCGTTAGCCGATGCTCGTTGATCCTCGCGCTGATTAATCCGCTGGTACCGACAAGGAATCGGTCGGGACGGGAGGTAACACCAGAGACCGCTGCGACCTGCGGTGCGCGGATTCCCATCGCCAGAACCAATCGATTCGTTGGTATTGATTCATATTTCCTTTGAGTCCGCCCCAAGAAACAGGTATGATCTTAGAATGTGGTAGGCTGTGCTGGCGGCCTATCGATCGCCCATCTTATCGAGGAGCGGATGTATGAAGAAAGAGCTGAAAAAAGCATTGGCCGGACTGGGTGTCGCAGGATTGCTCAGTGCCGGCGGCGTGACCCTTCCCGGCGCCATGGCGGCCGGTAGCGGCTGAGGCGC
>JAUVWB010000148.1 GCA_030604345.1 Desulfofustis sp.
GGGAGTCGACGGCAGGCCGGGGGCGATTATGCGTATGGGCACGGAGCTTTGGCAGGTGGTCGGTGTCATCGCCCGTCAGGGTGACGACCCGCTGGAGGCTGGTCGGATCTCGCTGCAGGACATCGACAACATGATTATCGTGCCGCTGGGGACCATGGCACGGGGCGACGGTGTCGAACCGGTCAGTGAGTTGATCGTCGAACTTCGGTCTGTCGAGCGGATCGAAAGTTCGTTGGTGGTCCTGGTCAACACCGTGCGTGCCGCCCACAACGGCGTTGACGACTTCAGCGCCATCGTGCCCCACCAATTGCTGGCTCAGGCCCGCACCATGCAGCGCTTGTTTGGAGTCGTCTTCGGGGCGATTGGCGGGTTGTCCCTGGTGATCGGCGGCATCGGTATCATGAATATCATGCTGGCCGGTATCTCCGAACGGGTGCGAGAAATTGGTTTGCGACGGGCCGTCGGGGCCCGGCCCGGGCATATCGTCGTCCAGTTTCTCAGCGAAGCGATGCTTCTCACCACCTGTGGCGGCATTCTCGGGTTGGCCGGTGGAGCGGCGTTGGCTTCCGCCGTTTCCTGGTATGCCGGCTGGCCGGTGCTCTTCTCGCCGTTAACCGTCGTCTTGCCGCTGGCCATGGCGCTGACCACCGGTTGCCTGTTCGGCTTGTATCCGGCCGTCAAGGCGGCGCGCATGGATCCGCTGCAGGCCCTCGGCTACGGGGCTTGACGGACTTCTCGACCGCGGATTTTCTCCTTACAGCGCCGTGTTCTCGAACTCCAGTGTAAAACTGGTCTGCCCGCTCAGCGGGGCGCCATCCTCCGCTTGGAAATTGGTCAGGGTGAGCCGCACCGATTCGGGAGCGTCGGTGTCGCTGCAGAACGTATCCAGGCCGCTCCAACTGGCCCGATAGTGTTGCGCGTCGAGCCAGGAACCGTTGAAGGTGAAGGACGAGTCGTTGCTCTCCACATAGCCGAAGCGCGTATCCATTGCTACCGAGAAGGTGAAAACGACGGCATCCTCGTCACAGGTTACGTCGGTCTGATCGATGGCGACGGTCGGATTCTCATTGGCCGGCGGCGGGGGCGTGTCGTCGCCGCCACCACCACCGCCACCGCCGGCGGCAGCCAGCAGGGCAACGCCGCCGGCAACGGCGGCCACGGCCAGGCCGGTTTTCATCCCGGTACTCATCTCGCTTTTTCCCTGAGGCGGTGGAATCGGTTTCGGTTCCTCTGCGACCGGGGCCTCTACCGCCACGGCAAGCAGGTTCAGGTCTTCGAGTTCCTGGAGTGCCTCACGGGCCAGGTCGAGAGTGGGGTCTTCGGCCAGCGCCCGGGTGTACATCTCGGCAGCCTGCCGATACTCACCGCGGTCGGAATGGTCTATGCCGAGGAAAAAGGCGAGCAGGGCGGTGGTACTGGCCGACGAGGGAACCTCCAGACTGCGGCGCAGCTGCGTCGGCAGGTAGATGTTGAGCGCGTCGATGACGTGGAACGTCACGTCTTTCTGGATGCGGTAGAATTCCTGCTCCGGGCCGGCCGAGTTCGGCAGATCGATTCGGTTGCCGAACGGGACGTCGATCAACGCGGCGGACGCTTCCAGTTGTTCCAACGCCCCTTCGGTAATGGCTCCGTTTACCATATAATAGGCCTGCAACGCCTTGCCGGCGGTCAGGGCGGCACTGTCATCGAGCAGGCCCGAGCCTTCGACGCCGGTTTGCAAGGCGTCAATCACCGCTTGCATTTTGGTGCGCTCGATCACGGTGACTGAATCGATCTTGGCCAAATCGTTGATCACCAGCAGGGCCATCCCTTTCTGCAGGGCATCCAACCGTTTCTGGCCGGTCCGGTTGTGAAAATTGAGAATGGCAATGCTCTTCGAGCTCTCGGCGGCGGCCGGTTGTGTCTGCCTGCTCAGCGCCTCTTTGGCCCAGGTTCGGTCAGCAGGTGAGATGACCTGTCCGGCCTGGGCTGTCGACGAAATATATAGAAAGAGAACGAAGCTGCAGAGGAATCGGAAAAACGAGCGGTGTTTCATGGTCTCCCTCCCAAAGGCTGGCCGACAGCACGGGGCCGGCGTATCATTGCATGATTAAACATCACCAGAACCGGCTCATAATAGCCAAATCGGGCGGGAAAGGCCACTGCGAAAAAGGATGGTAACAGCAGAGGATGGCGGCAACCGGGTACCTTTCTTCCGGTTGCCGCCGGTCTTTCAGACGATTTCGCTGGGATTGCAGAGCTGATCCTTTTGCTCGGCGACTCTGCCGCAGGTGGAACAGGAAAAGTTCATCGCTGCGAGTTTTCCTTTGCAGACATGGTTGACCGAGACGTTGTGCGCCCCACAGTATTCGCAGTGTAAATGGACATCGGCGGGATTGCACAGATGACCCGGGTCATCGGCAACGGCGCCGCAATTCTGACAGGTGTGAGCCATATCCGGACCTCCTGATGGGAACCGTGAAAATTCCGGTAATGCGCTGGTCGTTGGGACCGACCCAACTCTGCCCCGACTGGTCCGGACCAGCGGCAGAACCGGAAAAAAAGCACGCAGTGAACGGGGCGAGGGCTAGGGAAAACCTAAGCTTCCTGTGGTATCCTGTCAACGGCGGCTCCTGGTAAGCAGGGAAGACAGCGGGATCGGGAAACAATTACCCGCCCCGTCGGGGGAGCAGCAACGGTTCTGGCCAAAGGTCACGTCGACAGCGCCGCGCCGTGTCCAGAGCGAGTCCAGCGGGCCGGTCAGGCGGGAGCGCTGTCCTGGTTGAGCATCTCCTTGAGGCGAGCTATCAGGGCACCGCTGGTAAACGGTTTCTGAATGAAGTGCAATCCCTCTTCGAGGACCCCGTGGCGGGCGATGATGTCGGAGGTGTATCCGGACATATAGAGGATCTTGATGCCAGGGTGGCGGCTAAGCAGATGTGCGGCCAGGTCCCGACCGTTCATCTCCGGCATCACCACGTCGGTCAGAAGCAACCGGATGCCACCCGGGTGTTCCTGAGCCCGTTTGATCGCCTCGTTCGGCGTGAGGGCGGCGATGACATGAAAACCCTGGCGCTCGAGGATGAGTTTCACCATGGTCAGGTTCATGGGTTCATCTTCCACCAGGAGGATGGTGTCTGGCGTGCGGCCTGACCCCCGTCCCGATATGCCGGTTGACGGTTCGGACCCGGCGTGATGCCGTGGCAGGTAGATGGTGAAGATGGAGCCGTGTTGCGGCTCACTTTCCACCTGGATGAAGCCGTGGTTCTGACGAACGATACCGTAGACGGTGGCCAGGCCGAGACCGGTTCCCTTGCCGACGTCCTTCGTTGTGAAAAACGGTTCGAACAGGTTGGCCATGGTGTCCTGGTCGATGCCGCAACCGTTGTCGCTGACTCGCAGGATTGCGTAGTCGCCGGGCAGACACTCGTTGAGCGTGCAGGTAGAGATGTCGTCTACTCTTGCGTTGCCCGTCTCAATGACGATCTGTCCCCTGTCGTCGATTGCATCGCGGGCGTTGATGCAGAGATTGACCAGGATCTGTTCGAGTTGGGTGGGGTCCAGTCTGACGGGATGCACGTGCCCGCCGGGGCGCCAGACCAGCTTGATGCTTTCGCCGATGAGGCGCTGCAAAAGGCCGGAAGTGGTGCTGACGATGTCGTTGAGATCAATGATTCGGGGGGTGGCTATCTGCTTGCGGGCGAAGGCCAACAATTGCTTGGTCAATTCGGCCGAGCGTTCGGCGGCCTGGTTTATTTGCTGCAGACTGTCCAGCAGCGGGTCGCCATCCGGCAGGTCTTCCATGGCCATGTCCACATGGCCGAGGATTACGCCTAACATGTTATTGAAATCATGTGCCACTCCGCCGGCAAGCCGCCCAATCGCCTCCAGCTTCTGTGATTGCCGCAGCTGTTCGCGGATGCGGTTGCGCTCTTGCTCCAAATCTTTGAGCGGGGTTATATCAGTGGCAACCTGGAGTCGTACCGGACGGCCGTCCAACCAGGTGATGAGTCGATCATGGTAGACAAGATGCTTGCCGGTCACCGGGTTTTTGCCCTCCCTGACCCGGACGGTTGTCGGATCTCCGATGCCGTGCAGCAACGCCAGGGCGGGGCATGCCTCGCACGGGTCTTTTTCATCGCGCAAGGCGGCAAAACAGGTGCGGCCGGTGGGGTCGAACCCGTAGGTGTCGATCAGATGACGATTGGCGAAAAGAATTTCGTGGGTCGTCAGGTCGGCCACGTAAATGGCCGCTTCTATACCGTTGAGGACGGTGAGAAAGGTTTGGAGTGCGTGTCGCAGATCTTCTTCCGCTTGCTTCCGCTCAGTTATGTCGAGAGCGGTGAAGGTGACTCCTTTGTGCAGATCTTCGGGGTCGATCGGTGTCGAGGCCATCAGGACGTTGATGATGGCCCCATCCTTGCGTTGCCACCGCGTTTCGACCATGCCGGTTCCCCGGCTGGCTATCTGGCGATACTTTTCTGAGCCCACATAATCATATTCCTCCTGCGTCGGGTAGAGCATCCGCGCGTTGCGGCCGAGCAGTTCTTCGGCATCATATCCGGTCATCTCACAGATCCGTTCATTGACCTCTGAGAAATGTCGGTTGCAGACAACCCCGATACCGGTGGGGGCCACCCGAAAAATGCTCTGCAGTCGTTCCTGGCTTGCCTTCAGCTGTAGTTCGGCCTCTTTGCGGGGTGAGATGTCAGTGGTAAAGCCTTGATAGAAAAGGATGGTGCCAGCGCGGTCTCGAATGGCCCGGGCGTTGCGTGAGGCCCAGAAACAGGAGCCGTCTTTGCGCCGCAGCAGACATTCATGGTCGATAATCTCTTCCTGTTCCTGGATATGACGGACAAAGAGATCACGGTCGGCGGGATCGGCGTAGGTTTGCACGGCAAGGTCAGTTACCGATTCGATCATTTCCTCCGGCGAGAGATAGCCGTACATCCGTGCCAATGCAGGATTAACGGAAATGAAACGGCCGTCGGGGGTGGAGGTGAAGATGCCGATAGGGGCATTATGGACGATGTCGCGGAAGTCGTTGAGTTCCAGCGGAAAACCAGACGGAGAAACGGGGTGGGCGGAAAAATCCTGCGGCATGGCTGGCTCCGACGAAAAAGGAAAGAAACGCCGTTCGCTACCCGGACTGGATAAGCGTACCTCACGTTGCTTTCCTACATGATAGTGCAAACCGAAGCGGCGCACAAGGAACGAC
>JAUVWB010000392.1 GCA_030604345.1 Desulfofustis sp.
AGCGGTTTCATTTTGTCGAGATCCGCTTGCCCATACTGGAAAAGACAGAGCTTTTTGCCCGGTCGATCGGTGCTGAAACCGATATCGTTGAAAAGGAGATGTACACCTTTGTCGACCGGCAGGAAACGTTGCGCCCGGAAGCGACGGCGTCGTTGATGCGCGCCTATGTGGAGCACAGCATGCATCTGGCGAAACCGGTCCAGCGTCTTTACACCATGGGACCGATGTTTCGCCGCGAGCGCCCGCAAAAAGGGCGTTTGCGGCAATTCCATCAACTGGATGTAGAGGTCGTCGGCTCTTCAAGTCCGCATCTCGACGCCGAGTTGCTGGCCCTGGCGGCAACATTTTTGGCTGAACTTGGCATCACTGCCAGTCTGGAAATCAATTCTCTTGGTTGTCCTCAATGTCGTCCGGCTTACCGTTCTGCGCTCCTTGTCTTTATCAACGAACGCTTGGATCGGCTTTGTGATGATTGTCGCCGACGCAGTGTAACCAACCCGTTGCGTGTGCTCGATTGCAAAAAGACGGCCTGCCGGGCTGAAGTGCAGGATGCCCCTTCCATTCAGGACCACCTGTGCTCCTCCTGTGCCGCTCATCTGGATGGCGTCCAGCAAGACCTGCACCTTTTGGCGATCGATTATCGGTTGAACAAGTTCATGGTGCGTGGTCTCGATTATTACGTGCGGACCACGTTTGAATTCGTCAGCGATGATCTTGGGGCTCAATCGGCTGTCCTGGCCGGAGGACGTTACGACGGCCTGGTCGAAATGCTCGGCGGTCCGGCCATGCCCGGAATCGGATTTGCCGTTGGGTTGGAGCGATTGGTCCTGCTCCTGCAACAGCGGGGGGAAATATCGTCGCCGGCCCCGGAGATCGACATCTTTCTTGCCGCACTGGGAGAGGCGGCGGTGGAATATTGTGTCGGCCTGCAGCACCGGCTGCGTGGCGATGGTTTTCGAGTGGATATGGATTATGCCGGAAAAAGCTTGAAAAGTCAGATGAAGCAGGCAGATAAAGCACGAGCGGCGCACGTTCTGATTGTCGGGGAACAGGAGTTGAACAGCGGTCAGGCTGTGCTGCGCAACATGGAAACGAAGCAACAGGCTGAGCTCAGCCTTGATCACACAATTATCGGCTCCGCCATTAAAACGAGCTGAAAGCAGAGGAGCGGCGCCGCTCCTCCCGACCATGGGTTGAACATTATGGATGCATTGGGCACAGCACGCAGAACTCATCATTGCAACGAACTGGGAACAAAACACATCGGCGAGAAGGTGACGCTGATGGGCTGGGTGCTTCGTCGTCGGGACCACGGAGGGGTGATCTTTATCGATCTCCGTGATCGGGAAGGGATTACGCAAGTGGTTTTCAACCCGGAGATAAATCCCGCCGTCCATGAGAAGGCGCACCGGTTGCGAAGTGAATGGGTGATTGGCGTCAGCGGTGTGGTCGAGCCTCGCCCGGCCGATATGGCGAACGAAAAACTGGCCACCGGCGATATCGAAGTGCTCGCCGATCACCTGCTGATACTCAATACCAGTGAAACGCCGCCGTTTCCCCTCGATGAAGACAAGGATATTTCCGATACGTTGCGACTGCAGTATCGGTACCTCGATCTCCGCCGGCCTGATATGGTTGCCAACCTGGTGGCTCGCCACCGGGGCGTGCAGGCGGTTCGTAGCTACCTGAACGATAAAGGCTTCCTTGATATTGAAACGCCGATGTTGACCAAGTCCACGCCGGAAGGGGCTCGCGACTATCTGGTGCCCAGTCGAGTCAATCCCGGTCGTTTTTTTGCGCTGCCGCAGTCACCGCAATTGTTCAAGCAGCTGTTGATGGTGGCAGGCCTGGATCGTTATTATCAGATCGTCAAATGCTTTCGCGACGAGGACCTGCGTGCCGATCGTCAGCCTGAATTCACGCAGATCGACATGGAGTTGTCCTTTATCGATGAGGAGCAGATCATTGCCTTGGTCGAGGGCATGATTTCTGAGCTTTTTCAGCAGACCATCGGCCGTGAGGTTCGGGGGCCTTTTGCCAGGATCACCTATGACGAGGCGATGAACCGGTATGGCACCGATCGGCCCGATACCCGATTTGGTATGGAACTGGTTGACCTCACGGAGATTGCCGCCG
>JAUVWB010000375.1 GCA_030604345.1 Desulfofustis sp.
CGGCGCCGTGGCTATGGGGAGTTGCTGCCTCGTCACGAGGCGGTCATTTTTGACGAGGCCCATCATCTGGAACAGGTGGCGACCACCTTCTTCGGCAGCGGCTTCGGACAGTATCAAGTGTACGATCTGGTTGGCGATATGATCCGTCAGGCGGAGCAGGAGCATGGGACCGATGACGACGAACGATTGCTGGCCATGGCCGGCGGTCTGAAGCAGCGCATTGATCAATTTTGCTCACTGTTCCCGGGACAGCGGGGACGTTTCCCCTTGCTGGCGTTCTCCCGGACCCGCGATGACTGGCATGAACAGGTCCACCTTGTTGCCGACGGCTTGCAGCGCTGCGGTGAAGCAGCAGCCGCTCGCGACGGTGAGGGTTGGACGTTGCTGGCCGACCGCGCTGAAGAATTACGGGCCAACCTGCTGCGCATCGCCGTGCCGGACGAGCATGGTGGAACAACCGATCAGGTCTACTGGTATGAGAGGCGAGAGCGTTCGATTACCCTGTCGGCGACACCGATACATGTTGCCGAGGATCTGCGACAGACGCTCTACGCTGCCGTGCCGAGCTGTGTGATGACCTCGGCGACATTGGCCACCGGCGATCGTTTTGACTACTTCTGCCAGCGTCTTGGCCTGTCCGAACCGGTTGCGGTGATGCAACTGAAGTCGCCGTTTCCCTATCGTGATCGGGCCCTTGTCTATGTGCCGGAAAACGGTTTCCCCGAGCCGGCCGAGGCGGCCTTCGAGTCGGCGGTGGCCGAGCGAATACGGGAATTGTTGGGCTTATCGCAGGGGCGGGCGCTGGTCTTGTTCACCAGTTTCAAGGCGATGGATGCCGTTGCCGAATTTCTGCAGGGACGGCTTGATTATCCGATCCTGGTGCAGGGAACTGCCGCTCGATCGACCCTGTTGACCAGGTTTCGCCGGGAGCGGGATTCGGTGCTGCTGGCGGTTGCCAGTTTCTGGGAGGGGGTCGATATTCCCGGTGAGTCGCTGAGCGCCGTGATCATCGATAAACTGCCGTTCGAGGTGCCGAGTGATCCGGTGATGCAGGCCCGGATGCAAGCCATCGGTGACGAGGGCGGCAATCCTTTTTTCGATTTCCAGGTGCCTCGGGCGGTGCTGACCCTGCGACAGGGGGTGGGCAGGTTGATGCGCTCATCGCGCGATAGTGGCTTGATCGCCATCATGGACATTCGTCTGTTCAGCAAACGCTACGGCAAGGTCTTTCTCGACAGCCTGCCGCCGGCACCGATTGTCAGGGAGCGGGCCGCCGTTGCCGAATTCTTCGCCCGGGTGGCTGTCAGTCCGCCGGAGCAGGAAGTCTAGCCCATGGATTTGCAAGAAGCCATAGCTCGAGAATCGGTGCAGATCGACCGCGTGATGCGCCAGGACCTTGCCGGGCTGGCCATCGACGATGAGCTATTGAAGGAGATCCTGGAATACGGTCTGTTCAGTGGCGGTAAACGAATTCGTCCTTTTCTGGTGGTCCTTGGTGCGCGGCTGTGCGGCCGAAGTGACGAAGCGGTGTATCGCTCGGCAATTGCTTTCGAATACCTGCACGCAGCTACCCTGTTCCACGACGATGTCATCGATCATGCCGATACCCGTCGCGGTAGATTGTCGGTGATCAAGCGATACGGGATGGTCGGCGCCATCCTGGCCGGCGATTTTCTGCATGCCCATGCCATGGCGCTGGTCGGCCGTTTCGGCGGCCAGGCGGCTCTGGATACCTTCACCGCGGCAACCCGCGGCATGGTGGAAGGAGAGTTTCTCCAACTGCGTGCGGCTGGGAAATGGGAGGTGTCCGCGGACGATTACTTTGCCATTGTCCGGAGAAAAACCGGGGTGCTTATCGAGGCGGCGTGCGTTACCGGGGGGATCGTGGCCGGAGCCGACGCCGCACAGCGTGCCGCCCTGCAGACCTATGGCGGTACCCTCGGCACCGCCTTTCAGATCATCGATGATCTGCTTGATTATCAGGGGCAATTCACCGGCAAACGCATCGGTAACGATCTGGCTGAGGGCAAGTCCACCCTGCCGTTGATCATTGCCTTGGACCGGGCTCCCGAAAGGGAAAGGCAGAACCTGCTGGCGCTGCTACAGTCTGCCTCCCTGCGCAGTGAGCGTCTGGACGAGATTGTCGCCTTCATCGATCGTCACGCCGGATTTGTCGAAGCGCGTCGACGGGCCGAACAACTCATCGACTCCGGCTTGACTGCCTTGCAGGTGTTTTCCAGTCCATGCGATCACCCTGCCCGTGAATTATTGGAGGGTCTCGGTCGCTATGTGTTGTCTCGGCAACGATGACTGGAGAGGAGGAGACGTATGGCGACGACTTCGTTAACGAAAAAATCAAAAAAAGC
>JAUVWB010000359.1 GCA_030604345.1 Desulfofustis sp.
GCTCACCTGGGAGAAGCGATCGAGCGGCGCGCCGCCGACCCGCTGGGTCGGCGAGTCGGCGCTCACCACCTCCGGATGCTGTGCCTCCAGATCGAGCAGTTCCTGGAAGAGTCGATCATACTCACCATCGGAGATGATCGGGTCGTCAAGCACGTAATACCGATAGGCATGTTCCTCCAGTTGCTGCCGAAGTTGCCGGGCGCGCTGGACGGCCTGCTCCATGGCTCGTCTCAGCTGTTGCTCAGCAGGGTGCCGGCCTTGGCGATGTTGTCCCGTTCCACCTCGTCGATGAAAATGAGCACTGCCTCCGGTGGCTTGTGTGCTTCCCGACAGATGACCTCGGTGACTCCCTTACTGATCTTTTCCTTCTGCTCTTTTGTAAGCGTTCCGGCGACGCGGATGTTGACATAGGGCATGACGAGTATCCTCCTGTGCGGTTTTTGTTTGCCTGTTGCCGTCCTTTCAGTCTATGGTGCAGCCCTGTATTATAGCAAAAGTGGCCGCATGGCTACCAGCTGAAAATGGTTTACAGAAGAGGGGACGATGCATCTCTTGGTGACCGGTGGTGCCGGCTATATCGGCAGCCATACCTGCCTGGAATTGCTCGAGCAAGGGCATCGAGTGACGGTGCTGGACAACTTGAGCAACTCCAGCAAAACCGCTCTTGAGCGTGTCTCCCGTCTTGCCGGCGGTCGCTCGGTGGCGTTGGAGGTGGTTGACCTGTGCGACCGTGCGGAGGTGCGGCGCGTCTTTCGCGCAGCCATCGAGCCATTCGCTGCGGTTATCCATTTTGCCGGCCTGAAGGCGGTCGGCGAGTCGGTCGAGCAGCCGCTTCGCTATTACCATAACAATCTCGTCGGCACCATGATCCTGTGCGAGGCCATGCTCGAGTTTGGCGTGCGTCGCCTCATCTTCAGCTCGTCGGCAACGGTCTACGGCGATCCCGCCACGGTCCCGATCACCGAGGATTTCCCGCTCTCCTGTACCAACCCCTATGGCCGTACCAAATTGATGATTGAGGAGATCCTGCGCGATATCAACCGGGCACACCCGGATTTTCAGGTGGCCCTGTTGCGCTATTTCAACCCGGTCGGCGCGCATCCGAGCGGGTTGATCGGCGAGGCCCCGGCCGGCCGGCCGAACAATCTCACTCCGTTCATCACCCAGGTCCTGATCGGCGCGATCGAGGCCCTCTCCGTCTTCGGTGACGACTATCCGACACCGGATGGCACCGGGGTCCGCGACTATATCCATGTGGTGGACCTGGCTCGCGGTCACATCAAGGCCCTGGACAAGCTGCTGGATGATCCCGGAGTGGTTGTCTACAACCTCGGAACTGGCCGCGGTTATTCGGTCCTGGAAGTGATCCGAGCCTTTGAGGCGGCCAGCGGCAGGAGGGTTCCCTATCACATTGTTGCCCGACGCCCCGGAGACATCGCCGCCTGCTACGCCGACCCCACCAAGGCTGCCCGTGAACTCGGCTGGCAGGCCCACCTGGGATTGCAGGAGATGTGTCGGGACAGTTGGAACTGGCAGGTGCACAATCCGTCCGGCTATTGACCCTGCCTCATTGTCGCCCGCTCGTTTTTCACCTTCTGCCAAAGGTCCTATCCCCTCGCCAATGCCCTCGTGGCGCGCTTTCTAGCGGTTTGCATCATTTGCACAAAAAATTCAATGAGATGCAAACCGCTTATCAAATATCATGATTTTTCCGTTAAAAATCACTTGAAGTTCACCGGTTGTAGGAGTAGTTTGCTCGGGCGGAGAAATATTATTGCAAAACTTGCACAAAGAGAACAAACATGTCTTCCGTGATGATCTTTGGCTGTGGCAATCTATTAATGGGCGATGACGGTTTCGGTCCGGCCGTCGTGGAGGCCTTGAATACCCGTTACCAGCTGCCGGACGGGGTGGAGGCGGTCGACGCCATGACCGGTATCAGGGAATATCTCTTTGACTACCTGCTTACCGAGGAGGGACGGCCGGAGCAGATCATCATTCTCGATGCCGTTGATTTTCCGCAGCGACAACCCGGCGAAGTGTTTTTCATCGATTCGCAGTCTATCCCGGCCAAAAAAATCCACGACTTTTCGCTGCACCAATTTCCCACCGTCAATCTCCTGCACGAACTGGAGCAACACACCGGCATTGAGGTGACCATCATTGCCGCTCAGGCAGAATATATCCCGGCTGAGATCGAACCGGGTCTCACGCCGTCCATGAATGGTGCCGTTTCCCGAGCATGCGAAATGATCATGCACATTCTATCAAATCAGCCACATGAGGTGACCCTACATGATGTATGAGTTCAGAGTCAGCGAAATGGCCGATGAGTTTGGTGTTCATCGGAACACCATCCGGAACTGGATCAATTCCGGGACTCTTCGTGCCAAGGAGGGACCTGGTCGCAAGTACCTGATGAAGTTCGAGGACTACCAGGCCCTGTGCGCCAAGTTCGGTCGCAAGCCGCAGATCAAGCCGACCAGTAATGTGGACGAGGAGAAGATCCATAAGCTGGAAACGAAACGGCAGACGCCGGAACCTCTGGAAATCGGTTTCCC
>JAUVWB010000150.1 GCA_030604345.1 Desulfofustis sp.
CCAAGCGCAGGGCCCGGTCTTTGATATAAGCCGGCTCCAGGGATTGGGTGGCACGCAGCCTGATCAGTGGCGGATTGCAGTTATCGTCGATCAGCCACAAGGAGCAGATGTCCACTCCGGTTACCTTGGCCGTCACCATGACAATCAGTTTCAGTAGATCCTCGAGAAACAGGTCCGAAGTGATCGCCTGGCTGATGTCCATCAGCGCTTTAATGTAGTGGTCGTACGATTGTTGATTGGACTTGTGCATAACTCAGCTGCAGGAACGAAAAGGACGTGCCGCCGGGAGAGGCTTCCTTGTTTAATTCATGGCACTGGAGGGCTCCCGTTCACGCAGCCAGCGTAGTCCTTCAGCGGTAATCAGATGATAACTGAGATCCGGGTCCGACTGAATTATCCCCATCGCTTCCATGGTCCGCAGCAATGGTCTGAGTTGACCGGGCGATAAGTTCAGACGTCCGGCGATGGCTGCCGTCGGTACGAGCTGAGGCTGCGGATTGACCAGATTTTCCGACAAAATAGCGAGAACTTCCACGGCATGTTCATGGCGCGACATGACATCTCCCCGGGTAACTTTTGCGTGTTTCGCCTCGACAACCGATCCGCCACGGGAGGCCCCGTTAACGCCGCCGTTTATCGATGCTTTTCCTTTTGTTATGTAAACAAAAAGAGGCGATTCTGCAAAGGGAAGATGAATTCAAAATAACGATATACTCATTAAATGCATTTTGACTAATTTTTTTTTGCCGCTCGCTTCCCGCTACGGGCCGCCCGGCGCTGGAGCACAAGCGTCAGGGCCGGGAAGCCCGTCGACAACTCGTCCTACGGCTATTTCACCTCATGAGCGGCCAGCTTTTCCAGAGCGGTTACCATGGCCGAATGATCGAGCCCACTGCCGCCGTTGGCCGATACCGCATTGAACAATTCCTGGGCGGTAGCGGTGTTGGGCAATGCCACCTGCAGCTTGCGGGCATTGGCCAGGGCCAGAGTAAGGTCCTTTTGATGGAGACTGATGCGAAATCCCGGATTAAAGGTACGCTTGATCATGCGCTCACCATGCACTTCCAGGACCTTCGATGAGGCAAAGCCGCCCATCAGGGCCTCTCGGACCCGGGCCGGGTCGGCGCCCGCCTTGGAGGCGAAGAGCAGGGCCTCGGCCACGGCCTCGATGTTCAAGGCAACGATGATCTGGTTGGCCACTTTGCAGGTCTGTCCGGCGCCATTCTCGCCAACCAGCGTGATATTCTTGCCCATCAGCTGAAAGATCGGCAGCACCGAAGCAAAGGTGGCCTGATCCCCGCCGACCATGATGGTCAGCGTCGCCTGTTCGGCCCCGACCTGCCCCCCGGAGACGGGCGCATCGAGATAGGCGCAGCCCAACTCGTTGATGCGCCGGGCGAATTCCTTGGTCTCCACCGGTGAGATCGAACTCATGTCGACGACGATCTTGCCCTTACTCAAGCCCTCGGCTACGCCGTTCTCACCGAATAGGACCGCTTCAACATCCGGGGTATCGGGGACCATGAGGATAATCAGTTCGCTTGCCTCGGCAACTTCCTTGGCGGAGTTGTGCCGCTTGACTCCCTTTTCCGCCAAGGCCGAAGGCACCCTGTGGGTGCCGTCCACATGGATTTCATGCCCGGCTGCCAGCAGATGGCCGGCCATCGGACCGCCCATGATTCCCAATCCGAGAAATCCTATCTTCATAACCTCCTCCTCTCTGTTAACGATACGGCGCCAGCCAGACCAGCCCCGCCTCGGTTGTCGCCGCTGGGATATACTCACAACCGACCCAGCCCTGATAGCCGGCCTGGTCGATCGCCTTGAACAGATTCGGGAAATGAATCTCGCCGGTACCCGGTTCATGGCGTCCCGGGTTATCGGCGAGCTGCATGTGCCCGATCCGATCGATCAACCTGCGGATGGTATTGATCAGATCGCCCTCCATCCGTTGCATGTGGTAGATGTCATATTGCAGCCTGATGGAGGCATGGCCGACCTCGTCGAGCAGGTCAACGGTCGCCGCCGAGGTGGTCAAAAAAAATCCCGGGATGTCTTTGTCGTTGAGCGGCTCGATCACGAGTCCGATGCCTTCCCGAGCCAGGACGTCGGCGGCGAAACGGAGATTGGTCACCAGGGTCTGCCTGACTTTATCCCGGTCCACGCCGCGGGGGACCAGACCGGCCAAACAATTGAGCGCCGGACACTGCAGGGCTTTGGCATACTGCAGAGCCTTTTCGACCCCGTCCTGAAACTCCTGCTCACGCCCCGGAAGACAGGCGATACCGCGTTCCCCCGCCGCCCAATCCCCGGCCGGCAGGTTATGCAAGACCTGTTTCAAGCCGTATCGCTGCAATCGCTCGGCCAGCTCCTCGGCCGGCCAGGCATAGGGAAACATGAACTCCACGGCGGAGAAACCATGCTCAGCCGCTTTTTGGAAGCGATCGAGAAAGTCCACCTCGTTGAACAACATGGTCAGATTGGCACTGAATTTCGGCATGGCTGCACATCCCTTTTCGGTTGGCACCGCCCCCAGGCTTCGCAAGGTGGCGATTGCATATTGCGTCGAAGTATCCTAGTATGGGCATATCATCAGATCAACATATCATCTGATGATTGTATACCTATTGTACGAACCCATTGCTGTCAACAGAAAACTCCGGGCGAATGACTGACCGCCCCCACGATCATCGGGGGAGACGGCTCAGCGACAGGAAGCCGGTTTAAACGGGAGCAAAGAAGTGCTTATGTCTGGCGTAACAGCACCGGTCCAGCGCAAGAGACTCGCGGACCAGATTGCCGATCGACTGATGACGATGATTGCCGACGGCACCCTTAAGCCCGGTGACCGCCTTCCGCCCGAGCCGGAACTGATGAAACAATTTCAAGTGGGACGCAGTTCGATCAGGGAGGCTGTCGGTGCCCTCGCCCTGGTCGGGCTGGTAACCGTCCGCCCCGGCCAGGGCACCCACGTGGCCCCGTTTTCCACCGACAGTTCGCGTCGACCGGTTGGACTGCTCGGTATCGGCCGGGACAAAATCAGGGAACTGGTGGAGGCTCGCCTCGAACTGGAATGCGCCATCGTCCGCCTGGCCGCCCGACGTGTCACTGCCACCGATCTGGCGAGGATCCGGGAAAAGCATGAATTGCTCAGCGCCGCACTGGTTAACCGGGAATCTCCGATTGCAGCTGACCTCGCCTTTCACCTGAGCATCGCCGACGCCTGTCACAACTCCGTCTTGATCCGCTTTTTCAAGGAAATGCGGCAACCAATCCGCTCCTGGATGGAACAAAAGGCACGCCATGAATGGGGGTATGACCAGGTAATCAACCACCACAAACGTATCATCGAAGCCATCGAGTCAGGTCGGAGCGAAGCGGCGGAGCAGGCCGTGCGAGATCATCTGCTGGCCACTTCTGAACGGCTCGTCACGGCCTTGTTGGCCGATGAGTGAACTGCCCCCCGTGCCCGAGAAAATAGAAGGAATCAACGCCATGGATTTTCACCTGCTCTACGGACGCTCAGAGCTTCGTGTAACTGTCCCCCCGTCGATCAAGGTCAGAGAAATCGTCAAACACCCGATGCCGATCCTCCCCGACGGTGACCTCCCCCTGCGCCAGGCCTTCGCCGAGCCGATCGGCAGTAAGCCGCTTGCCGAACTGGCCCGGGGCCGAGACAATGCCTGCATCCTCATCTGCGATATCACTCGACCGGTCCCCAACGGACGGATCTTGCCGCCACTCGTCGATACGCTGATCGAAGCGGGGATCGACCGGCAGCGCATCCTCATCCTGGTCGCCACCGGCTTGCACCGCCCCAATGAAGGCGAGGAACTGCGCGAGCTGATCGGCTCTGATGACATTTTTTCCTCGATCCGCATCGAAAACCATTTTGCCCGGGATCGAGAAGCTCATATCGATCTCGGCTCCACCTCCGGGGGCATCCCGATCGGCATCGACCGGCGGTTTTACGAGGCCGATCTCCGGCTGGTCACCGGGCTGGTGGAGCCGCACTTCATGGCCGGCTATTCCGGTGGCAGAAAGGTGGTGGCCCCCGGTGTCGCCTACCAGGATACCATCCTCACCTTCCATACCGCCCAGGTCCTGGAACACCCCTGCGCCGCCAACTGCGTCATGGCCGGCAACCCGTTACATCAGGCGCAGATGGAAATTGTCAAGAGGATCGGAGAGATCTATGCGGTCAATGTGGTCATCGACGACAAACGCCGGCTCGGCCGGGTGACGTTTGGCGAGATCGAGGCCAGCCACCTGGCCGCGGTCGATTTCATGCGGCGCTATGCCGAAATCGATGTCGAGCGACGCTACCGCACCATTGTCACCTCGGCCGGCGGCTATCCTCTGGATCGCACCTATTACCAGACCGTCAAGGGAATGGTCAGCCCCCTCGACATCCTCGAACCGGGCGGTACCATCATCATCGCCAGTGAATGCTCGGAAGGAATGGGCAGCCGCGAATTCGTCGCCGCCCAGCAGGAGTTTTGCCGTCTCGGCATGGATCGGTTCATGAGGATGCTGAACGGACGAGACAAGGCACTGATCGATGAGTGGCAGACGGAGATGCTGGTCAAGCCGCTTCGCCAAGGCTCGATACAACTCTATACCACCAACCTCGCCGAGCAGGATCTGCAGAAAACCGGCGTGGCATGGATCGCTTCACTGTCCGAGGCGATCGCGGCCAGTACCGACCGCCACAACGATCCGGATATCGCCGTCATTCCGGAAGGACCGTACGTGGTCCCCCGCTTCCGTCCGCCAGACTGATCAACCAGACAGCCGCCCCCGCAGCGCCAGATCGACTATCCGCTCGACCGCCTCCGGCAACGCTTGCCGGACCGGCTCGGACAGACCGACCCCGATCCGGTTGAAACAGCCCCCTTCCACGCCGACCAGATAAGCGGCCCGGGGCGCCTTGTCCGGGAAGAGACGCCGACAGACGAGCAGCGCCTCCTTGACCCCGATCCCATGGCCCGACACCGGCCGCGCTTCACTGGCCGGTATCTCCTCCCAGGCCATAACCCGGACCGTTCCCGGCGGCTTGCCGAGCTGTACGGCGTCAACCACAATCAAGACGTCCTCACCATCGAGCCAGTCGAG
>JAUVWB010000357.1 GCA_030604345.1 Desulfofustis sp.
ACTAACCGCCACCTTGCCCTTTGCCAAGCTGGTGGAAGCACGAACGAGCTACCGTTTCATTACCGACGCTATGGTCGATTAAGCGGCCGGGGACTCCCCCTGTCTGTCGCAAAAAATCAAACAAGGAGACAAGCGATGAAAAAATGGGCAGGACTTCTGACACTGGCATTCGGTTTCTTCATCTACTCATCAGTCCAGGCCGCTGAGTTCAACTTCACCTTTGCCCATGTCCTCATCGAGGACACCCCAAACGGCCAGGCGGCACTGGCCTTCGCCAAAGAAGTAAACGAGAAATCCCAAGGAAGAATCAATATAACCGTCTCACCGGCAGCGCAGCTTGGCGGTGATGTCGAGATTATCGAGCAGCTGCAGATGAACATGGTGCAGATCGCCATCCCACCCACTGCCACGCTGGGCAACTTCGAACCGCGTATCCAGATCCTTGACCTCCCCTTCCTCCTTCCCTCGGAAGAACTAATGATGAAAGTGCTGGACGGTCCGGCCGGCCGTAAAATTCTCGATACGCTCGACGGCCACGGCATGCACGCGGTGAATTTCTGGGGCGCCGGCTTCCGGCATATGACAAACAATGTCCGCCCGATAGAAAAACCGGAGTCACTGAAAGGCATTAAAATGCGGACCATGCAATCACCCATTCTGCTCAGCACGTATCGCAATTTCGGGGCCAACCCCACAGCCATGGCCTTCACCGAAGTTTACAACGGGTTGCAGCAAGGCGTCATCGAAGGCCAGGAAAACCCCTTAGCCAACATCGCCACCATGCGCTTCTACGAAGTGCAGAAATACATGACCCTCAGCTCTCACGCCTATCATGGTTATGCGGCGGTGGTCAACAAGGACGCCTGGGAGTCACTGCCGGCGGATCTGCAGCAGATCATGACCGAGGCATTCAACAACGGCCGCGACCTGGCGCGTAAACTAACCGGCGACTTTGAGACAGACGCGCTCAAAACCATCAAAGAGCACACCGAAGTCATAGAACTCAGCCCGGAAGACCTCCAGGCATTCATCGCGGCCAGAAAAGCAGTGCACTATGACTTCCGCATGGTGGTCACCTCTGAACTGCTGGATCTGGTCTACGCCGAGACCGTCCTGAAGTAAGAAGGCAGGGAGGCGTCTTCCGCCATGTAACGGCAGACGCCTCCTCCCGTTCAACGGTCTCTACCAGACACAACAGCTCGCCGCAGACCGTATTCAAACCGCAAGCGTCTTTATCTTATCGGTGGTCACATGCTTGAAAAGATCAGCACATTTTTAGACAAGGTAGAAGGAACCTTCATCAGCATCATCCTGGCTGCCGCCAGCATCCTCACCTTCACGCAGGTGGTTTTTCGTTACGGTCTCAACAACTCCATATTCTGGGCCGAAGAGGTTATCCTCTACCTCATCATTACCATGAGCTTCATCTCCACCAGTATGGGAATCAGAAAAGGTGCTCATATAACCGTAGACATATTGCGCTCGATCATCCCGAAATCGACGACACGTTACTTCATCTATGTCTCCTCGATCCTCGGCATCCTCTTCGGCCTGGCCCTCGTCTTCTACGGCGGCAAGCTCTTTCTGGCCACCCTCGCCCGCGGCCAGCTTTCCCCGTCCCTGCGGATACCCGTCGCCTGGCTCTACGCGTTCATACCGGCAACGGCACTGCTGCAAGTCTTTCGCTATGTGGAAATCATCTATTCCGAGTGGAAATACGGCACCCACTCGAAAAGCGACGAAGCGCAATTTGCATAAAAAACCGACCCATTGCAACGAAGCCTCGGCCCATTCAATTTTTGAGATTTTCAGATGATTACTTCCCTGTTGCCAATCTTCATCCTGCTCCTGCTGTTCGGGCTGCCCATTTATGCCTCCCTCGCCTTTTCGGTTATCTGCGCCATAGGCCTGTTCAGTTCGATGGATCCGACCATCGTGCCCATGCGCATGTTCTCCGGGATGAACAACTTCTCCCTGATGGCCATCCCCTTCTTCATCCTGGCCGCCGAACTTATGCGCGTCGGCGGGCTCTCCGCCCGACTTATCAGGCTCGCCCAGGTGCTCATCGGCTGGGCTCCCGGCGGCCTCGCCTCGGCGGCCGTTCTCTCCTGCCTCTTTTTCGGGGCTATTTCAGGTTCGAGCCCGGCCACGGTCGTCGCCATCGGCAGCATCATGTTCCCGGCGCTGGTCGAGGCCGGGTACAGCAAGCGCTTTTCCATCGGTCTGCTCACCACGGCCGGCACGCTCGGTCCCATCGTGCCACCGAGCATCGCCCTGATCATCTACGGTTCCGTCACCGCCACCAGTGTCGGCAAGCTGTTCGCCGCCGGCGTCATGCCGGCCATCCTCATCGCGGTATTGCTCATCGCCTACTGCATGATCTATTCGAAAATCAAAAAGTACCCGAGTACCACGTTTCCCACCCTTTCCGAAGTAATCGCGGCCGTTCGCGGGTCCGCCTGGGGTCTCGGCCTGCCGGTCATCCTGCTTGGCGTCAGCTACCGCGGGGTGTTCACGCCTACCGAATCCGCCGCCGTCGCCTGCATGTACGGGCTGTTTGTCGGCACGGTCATTTATAAGCAGG
>JAUVWB010000133.1 GCA_030604345.1 Desulfofustis sp.
CGGTTATCCGGTGGATGCCGCGGCGGTGCTGATCATCGAGGTGGAAGGGATGAGCACCGGTCTCAAAGAGCAGGCCGCCAAGATCGAGGAGATCTGCATGGCCACCCAGTGCCGTGAAGTTCGGGTGGCCAAGAACCAGGCCGAACGAGACCTGTTGTGGAAAGGCCGGCGCGGGGCCTTCGGTGCCATCTGTAACCTGTCACCCAACTACCTGGTCAACGACGGCTGCGTTCTGCGCTCGCGATTGCCCGAGGCGCTGGAGCGAGTTCAGCAGATCTCCGAGAAATACGGTTGTCCGGTCGGCAACGTCTTCCATGCCGGCGACGGCAACCTCCATCCCCTGTTGATGTTCGATTCGCGCAAACCCGAGGAGTTGGAACTGGTGCACCAGGCCGGGTGGGACATCATGGAGGTCTGCGCTCAACTGGGTGGAACCATCTCCGGTGAACATGGCGTCGGCCACGAGAAACAGGAGGCCATGCACATGATCTTCTCCGGCAACGACCTCAACACCCAGCAGGAGGTGAAACTGGCGCTCGACCCCGCCAACCTGCTCAACCCCGGCAAAGTCATCCCGGTGCCGAAGCAGGGCCAGAAACGGTTGCCGCCGTCGGAGCCGACCATCCTCAAACGGCCCGGTGGCGCCAAGGCGGCCGGTGTGGCCGAGGCCATGGAGCAGATAAAACAGGCCCGGGCCGCAAAAAAGGCGGTACGCTTTAGCGGTGTCGGCACGTTCAACGGCGTCGGCAATCTCGTCACCGCACCGGTGCAGGAGATCGACAGCCTGAAGATGACCGAGGTCATCGAGTATGATTCCGACAATCAGTTCATTACCGTTGGCGCCGGTCTGGCCTTGTCGGCTCTCCAGGAAAAGTTGGGAGAAAAGAACCAGTGGCTGCCTCTGCGTCCCCCTTACTTCCAGGCCGGGTCGACCATCGGCAGTGTGGTGGCCATGGCTGCTGTCGGACCGGAACGGCTTGCCTACGGTGCACCGCGCGACCTGCTGCTCGGCCTGCAGTATATCGATAGCGCTGGAGCCATGGTCAGTGCCGGCGGCAAGGTCATGAAAAACGTGGCCGGGTATGACATGACCCGGTTGTTGAACGGGTCGCTGGGTACCATCGGCCTGATTACCGAGACCACCTGGAAGGTGTCAACTCGGCCCGAGGCTTGCCAGATGGCAACCGCCACCGGCAGTCTGGCGCAGTGTTGCGCCACCGCCGCCAAGATCGTCAATTCCAATCTGCTGCCGGTATTTGTCGTGGTGGTGACGGAGGGGGGCACCTGGAAGGTGATGGCCGGTTTCGAAGGGTTGCAGATCGTGGTGCCCAGCCAGGTGCAGCGATGCGTCGAGCTGATGAAACAGGGCGGTCTGACGCCGGCTGGCAACAGCGACTACCCGCTGCTCGAGGGCGCACTGACTGATCGTTTTGCCGCCGTCTGGCAGGCGCCGTTCGTGATGCAGGCGGATACGGTCATTGCCCGGGTCCAGGAATGGTATGAGGAACTGGCGAAAATCGCCCGGCCCGAGCAGATCGTCATCGACGTCGCCTGTGCGCGCATCCATGCCGGCTTTGCCAGTCTGAACGCCGACCAGTGGGTCAAGATCGACCGTCTCGCCACCCGCTGTCAGGGCCATGGTATGCTGCTCAAGGCGCCGGAATCTTTCAAGCAGACTGCTGATGTTTTCGGTTCCGGCAAAAAAGAGTGGAAACTCAGTCATTCCATCAAGAAGGCCTTGGATCCCGACAAGATCTTCGCCCCCGGGGTATTGCCCGGACGCGTGTGAGGCACCGGCATCGCAGACGAGTGACGCTGTGTATTGACGTATTATCAACAAGGTGAGGTTAGGAATTATGACTGTATTAGCGAGTTACGATGCCATTGCCAAATGCAACAAATGCGGTTTCTGTCATGTTGCCTGCCCGATTTTTCGGGCGACCGGCCATGAGAGCGGCGTTGCCCGCGGCCGACTGGCAATGCTGCGCGGTATTATCGAAAAGCGGGTGGAATGGGATGAAGAACTGGAGGATCCGTTGTTCACCTGCCTCGGCTGCGGCGCCTGCACCACCAACTGCTTCGGCAAGGTGCCCACCGCCGATCTGGTGCTCAACGCCCGCGCCGAATATCTCGACAAGGTCGGGAAAAAACCGGCGCATCGGTTGCTCTTCGAGCATCTGCTGCCCTATCCGAAGCGGCTGCACATGGCCGCCCGGGCCGTGGCCCTGGGGAAAAATTCCGGCGCTTCCAAGGTGGCCAATGCACTCGGCCTGCTGCGCATCTTCGGCCGGGATCTGCCCAAAGCGGAAGGGATCGTCGACAAACTGCCCATGAGTTCCTTCCGGGGTACCATCAAGCCCGGTGTCTATCCTGGCCAGGGCGACAGGCTGAAGATCGGCTACTTCGTCGGCTGCGGCATCGACGTGATCCAGATTCAGGCCGGCAAGGCGACCTTCGAGGCCCTGAAAAAGAAAGGCAAATCGGTCACCGTCATCGACAACTGCTGCTGTGGTCTACCGCCGTATACTTACGGCGATATGGACAACACCAAGATGCTGGCCCGCAAGAATCTCGACGCTTTTGAGAAGCTCGATGTGGATGTGATCGTCACCGATTGCTCGAGCTGCGCCTCGTTCTTGAAGAAGTATCCGAAGATATTCAAGGACGACGGTCGTGACTACGAGCGCGCCAACAAGGAACTGCCGATGATCACAGACGTGGTCGAGTTCCTCTATGCCGACGATCAGGGGCAGCGGCGCGGCGACGAGGCGGTCTCCAGCTATCACGACGCCCATGCCGCCGCACCGAAAGGCGGCGAGAAGAAAGGGACCGGCGCCGCAGCGGTGATCGTCACCTATCACGATCCCTGCCATGCGGTGCGCGGCCAGAACATCAAGAACGAACCCCGGGAGGTCCTGAAAAACCTTCCCGGCGTCACCTTCCGGGAGATGGCCGAGGCCGATTGGTGCTGCGGCGGCGCCGGCTCCTACGCGCTGACCCATTACGATCTGTCGCAGAAGGTCCTGGATCGGAAGATGAACAACCTGAAAAAAACCGAGGCCGACATCCTCGTGACCAGCTGCCCGGCCTGCATGATCCAGCTTGCCTACGGCATCAAACGGCACGGGTTGAAGACCAAGGTCTTCCATATCTCGGAAATGCTGGCGTACAAGGACACGTTGCACTGACCAGGAAGGTGTTGACGGGACGGATACGGCTCTTCTCCGGCAGCGGCAAAGAACCTTTTGCTGCTGCCGCGAGGCCGTGTGCCGCCGCCACCAGGTGGTGTATTTACTGTCCTGATGACAAAGATCAAAAATTTAGCGCGACTCCGTGGGAGTATGCGCTTGCCAAAGCGGCCAAAGTCATATACATTTCTTGAGCCGTGGTCAGTCCAGTAGTCGGTGCATCCTGCCGAAGTACCGGGCAAACACTAAAATCGTTCCTATGGCGACGGACACCGGAAGTCGGTCTCCAAGAGCCGCGGCGCGGTGCCGCGCCAGGCGTTCGCTTTTCTTTTCGCCGACAGTGCGAGGAATGGCGACTGAACATACACCACACTTACAGGTAGAGGTGAATTGATGAAGGGAAAAATGCAAACCGTTGATGGTAATACCGCTGCGTGTCATGTCGCCTACGGCATGAGCGAAGTCGCCACCATTTACCCGATCACTCCGTCGAGTCCTCTGGGAGAAATAGCAGATTCGTGGGCAGTTGCCGGCCGCAAGAACATCTTCGGCCAGACACTGAGCATCAAACAGATGCAGTCGGAAGCAGGCGCGGCCGGTGCCGTTCACGGTTCGCTGGTGGGCGGTGCGGTAACCTGCACGTTCACCGCCTCGCAGGGGTTGCTGCTGAAGATCCCCAATATGTATAAAATTGCGGGTGAGTTGCTGCCCTGTGTGTTTCATGTAACCGCCCGATCCCTTTCCGCGCATGCGCTGTCAATCTTCGGCGATCAGGCGGACGTCATGGCCACCCGCCAGACCGGTTTCGCCCTGCTCGTCTCCAGCTCGGTCCAGGAGGTTATGGACCTGGCCCTGGTGGCGCATCTGGCCACGATGGAGGCCTCCGTCCCGTTCCTCCATTTCTATGATGGTTTCAGGACCAGCCACGAGATCCAGAAGATCGAGGTGATCGATTACGCCGACATGGCCAAGCTGTTCAACTGGGATGCCTACTGGGCCTTCAAGAAACGAGCGATCAATCCGGAGCGCCCCGATACCAGAGGTACCGCCCAGAACCCCGACATCTATTTCCAGGGGCGGGAGGCGGTCAACAAGTACTACCTGGCCACCCCCGGTATCGTCAGCAAATGCATGCAGCAGGTCAGCGAGCTGACCGGCCGATCCTATCATCTCTTCGACTACGTGGGCGATCCCGAGGCCGAGAGGGTCATTGTCGCCATGGGCTCGGGTTGCGAAGCCATCGAGGAAACGGTCGATGCCCTGGTCGCTCGCGGCGAGAAGGTCGGTGCCGTGAAGGTACGGCTCTACCGCCCCTTCGACATCGATGCCTTCATTGCCGCCGTACCGGCCACTGCCAAGGCGGTCAGCGTACTGGATCGAACCAAGGAGCCCGGATCGGTCGGCGAGCCGCTCTACACCGACGTCTGCGCCGCCTATATCGACAAAGGCATGGCCCCGCCGAAACTGTTTGCCGGCCGCTATGGACTCAGTTCCAAAGAGTTCAACCCGGCGATGGTCAAGTCCGTGTACGACAACATGACCGCCGCGGTACCGAAAAAACATTTCGTCGTCGGTATCAACGACGATGTGACCAACCTGTCCCTGGGCATTGATCCTGGTTTCCGGGCCGAACCCAAGGGCAACATCCGCGCCAAGTTCTGGGGCTTGGGCTCAGATGGTACGGTCGGCGCCAACCAGAGTGCCATCAAGATCATCGGCGACAATACCGAGAAGTATGCCCAGGGCTATTTTGCCTACGATTCCAAGAAATCGGGCGGCATCACCATCTCCCACCTGCGGTTCGGCGACGTGCCGATCAAGTCCACCTACCTGATCAACGAGGCGGATTTCATCGCTTGCCACAACCCGACCTACGTCAACATCTACGATGTCCTCGAGGGTATCAGGGAAGGCGGCACCTTCCTGCTCAACTCACCGTGGACCGTCGAGGAGATGGAAGAGCATCTGCCCGGCGATCTGCGCCGGACCATCTACGAGAAGAAGATCAAATTCTATAACGTGGATGCCATCAAGCTGGCTCAGGAAGTGGGGCTGGGCGGTCGCATCAACATGATCATGCAGACCTGCTTCTTCAAATTGGCCAACGTGCTGCCCATCGATACCGCCATCGACCTGTTGAAAAAGGACATCAAGAAGGTCTTCGGCAAGAAGGGCGACCATATCGTGGAGATGAACATCAACGCGGTCAACAACACCCTCGACAACCTGGTCGAGATCCAGGTACCTCAGTCCTGGGCCAAGGCGCAGGGAGGGATCCCGACCAAACCGAAGGCCACCGATTACGTGGACAATATCATGCGGCCGGTACAAGCCCTCAAGGGCGACGATCTGCCGGTC
>JAUVWB010000014.1 GCA_030604345.1 Desulfofustis sp.
AAACGATGGGTCCGGCGGTGTGGGTCAGGCTGCAGGCGGGGCAGTCGGCATCAGCGGGCTTGAGACTCTCCTCGATGCTGAAATCGTCGACCAGCTGGCGCAGCTGGCCGGGCAACTCGGGGGGAATGGAATCGATCCTGAAACCGGCAATATAGAAATCCGGGTTGGTATCCTGCCGGCACCAGCGGCAGGTGGCCGAAAAGGTTAATTCCTGACGCCCTGCCTGCTCTTTGGGCAGTTTCATGCGCAGTGACAACGACCTCCCCTTCTCGATCGGCTCGTCGCTGACCAGCATCAGCCCACGGGTGGAAATATCCACCAGATGACCGACGATTCTCTGGTCGTGACCGTCAAAGACTCGAAGATAAAACACCAGATGCCAGCGCTTGGCCTTGCGCTTGTCCGCCGGATGTTTTCTTTTGGTTCGTCGCATGGGCTACCCTCAGCTCAAGGGATGCAGCTCGATGTCTCCATAGGCCCCCATGGTTTCTCCATGGATGACCAGGACGCCGCGAATAGCCGGCATCGTTTTTGCCGCTGCCAGAACGCGGCCGATGGCTGCCTCCGCCTTGTCTCCCCGGCCGGCCTCGTTTCCCAGCCGGGTGGCGAACGCATCCGCGACCGCTGCCGTGGCGGCGATCACCGTCACCGAGTCGGCCTGGCCGAGGCTGAGAGAATGGCCGACGGTTCCCGAGGACGTGCAAATCCCCAGCGGCATGGCCTCGGCGGGAAGGTGCACGCCGATACGGTTGCTCAACGACGAGCGGCCGGCAAAGACGCCGATGGTGCACGGCCGGGTCCGATGCAGAAAGACATCGCCGCCGTTTTCCACTATAACCTCTTTTTGGCCGGCTTCAAGCAAGCCACGTCCGACGAACTCGGCGATGGCCCCGGCAACCGCCGCCATCGGCCCGACCCCGGCCAGGGACCCGGCGGCCAGCATCTGGCGTATGATCGGCGGTGCCAATTCGTCGTCGGGGAGGGGGACAAGCGAGCGGGCGAAGTCCCGATGCTGCCCGATGTAGGTCTCAATCTGCACTCGATAGCGGGCCACCAGCTCCCCGGCCAGCTGGTGCACATCGGTAGTGGCGAGAATCTGCAGATCGGTCTCCCGCAGCCGCACGCGGCTGACCGTCAAGCCGGCAGCAGCGGTCCGGCTGCGATAATTGCGCTCTCGATAGGACAACGGGTTGCGCCCCGTTCGGGCCTGTCTTTTCCGGGCCATGAATCGTGTTCAGTCAGGAGGGAACCGGGGGAGATGATGAGCCACCGCGCCGCTCTGCACGACAGTCGGGAGCCGGGCTACCCGACGCTCAGGGTTCGGGCCGGCGCAGTTCCACAGCGGCCGGCCCCTGTTCCACCGACGGCGCCGGCTCGATCAGGGAATCGATGAAGCCATGGGTGATGGCCGGGGTGTTTTGGCGCAGCGCATCCCGAATCCGTTCATCGCGGATCACTTCCCGGGTCAAATCGGACAGCCGGTTGAGCGTCGGGCAACTCTGACAGGTGCGCAGCATGTCATTTTCCGGGGCCAGCAAGGTGCCAAGGACGATATGGAGCAAGACCACGATGAGCACCGCCTTGGCGCATCCGAGGATCATGCCGAGCAATCGGTCGAACCACGGCGTGACGGTGACCTGGATCACCAGCGCCAGGGCTTTGCCGAGCAACGTTGCCGCCACGAAAGTAGCGGCGAACAGGATGGCATAGGCACTGAGGAAGATGACCTTGGGGTCGGTCGATACGTTCTGGAGAAACGGCAATAACTGCTCATGGTAGCGGCTGGCGGCAAAATACCCGAGGTACAGGGCCAGCAGGGGCACCACCTGGCCCAGAAAGCCAGTCCATAATCCTCGGACCGCCAACAAGGCAACAAGGCCGAGAACAACGAAATCGTAGGGGCTCACGTGCATGGTTTCCATCGTCACCTCTTGCGCAACGGGGGATCAGTCCATATCTTCAGGGAACGCTCTGCATTTCTCTCAATCACCGACAGGAAGACTTTACCTTGCAAAATCATTTTTCTCCAGAATTGAATAGTAACCCGATCATCGCAGCTGCGGATGTGCTGCCCGCAGGATTGCGCGCGATGCTCGACTCGTTGGCCCCCGGCAACACCCTGGCCGCATCCAGCCTGGCGGCCCCCCTGCTCCCCGAACCGGAGTTGGCCGCCCTCAGCTCGACCTGGCTGACCGAGTATGAACAACGGCACTACCGGCGATTTTCCTTTGCCAAACGGCGCTCGGAATGGCTATTTGGCCGAATCTGCGCCAAGCAGGCGATCCTCGATCTCCTCTCCAACGGCACCGATACGCAACTCCGCCCCCTCGATATCTCCATCGAGGCCGGATCGACCGGCCGACCGTCGGTGGTCCTGGCCGGCAACGCTCATCCAGCAAACGAACCGGACATCTCTATTTCCCACTCCCATGGCATGGCCATCGCGGTCGCCGGCTCCGGGCTGTGCGGCGTCGATATCCAGCAGCTCAATGAGACATTATTTCGGGTCAAAACTCGCTATTGCGACGAGATCGAGACAGCCCTGCTGGAGACGACCATGGAGCGCGACCTGGTCCAACTGGGTTTGCTCTGGGTGAGCAAGGAGGCGATCCGCAAATGCTTCAGCGACATTGTCCTGCTCGGCTTCCTGGAGATCCACCTGGAGCGGATCAGCATGGATCAGGGCTATCGGCTGCTCCACTTCCAACTCGACCAACCGCTCCAGAACCTCGGCCTGGTCGCCGTCGCCACCCATGTCCGCGAACCTTACGCGCTTGCTGTCTGCAACGTGACCAACGAACGGTTGCGCCATGCCGGAATTGCCTGAAGTCGAGGTCGTCCGGCTCGGTCTCGAACGATTTCTGCCGGGCCGGACCGTGGTCGATTACCGGAGCAACGAAAAACCCCTGCGCCTCTGCAGTAAAACGCAAGACATGCACCGGTTGCTGGTCGGCTCGCGGTTCCTGACGGTCGGCCGCCGGGCCAAATACCTGCTGCTGGAGATGGATAACCGCTCGCTGCTGGTCATCCATCTGGGCATGACCGGCAGGCTTGGCTTGTTTCCTGCGAAGGCCCCGGCCCTGACCCACGATCACCGCCGCTGGCTGCTCGATAACGGGCTCGAACTGCGCTTTAACGATGCCCGCCGTTTCGGCTCATTACTCATCTTCCCCGAAGAAACGAGGGACACCGCAGAGCGGGAGCTGTTCGCAGGCGTCGGCCTTGAGCCTTTCGCTCCCGACTGCACCGCTGACTACATGCGGGCCAAGGCGGCCGGCCGGACCCTGCCGGTCAAGCAATTCTTGATGGACGGCCGCACGGTGGCCGGTATCGGCAACATTTATGCCAACGAGGCCTTGTTCGCGGCAGGAATCAGGCCGGATCGACCGGCCGGTAGGATCAGCCGCAAAAAATGGCTGTTGCTGCTGCACGAGGTCACCAGGATCCTGCGTCACGCCATCGCCTGCGGGGGTTCCAGCATCAACGACTTTCTTGGAACAGATGGCAAGGGCGGATATTTTCAAGTGCATTTCTCCGTCTACGGCAGGGTCGGCCAGGCCTGCCCGCGCTGTTTTAAACCGATCAAGGCGATTCGTCTCGCTGGTCGCTCAACATTCTTCTGTGCTTCCTGTCAGCGCTGATCCGTCGCCCGCTCCCCCGGCAAACGGGAAGACGGCCATTTGGGTTATTGCAAGCAACGCCCATCTCTGGTTTATTGCAATTATCTATGGATAGATGATCCGATTCACCTCAATCCCATTTCACGACCGATTTTAGGCCACCACTGCAAGGAGGAAGGTCATGACCTCTCGTATCGCTGCCGTCGACGCTTTGGAGATTCTCGATTCACGCGGCAACCCCACCGTTCGGGTGTTCGTCGAACTGGAAAACGGCACCTGCGCCGCCGCCTCGGTCCCGTCGGGAGCCAGCACCGGCGAAAACGAAGCGATTGAATTGCGCGACAACAATTCTACCCGCTATAACGGCAAGGGCGTACGCACCGCGGTGGACAACGTGACCAAGATTATCGCCCCGGAAATCGTCGGGTACCCTGCCGAAAACCAGGCCGCCATCGACCGGTTGATGATCGAGCTGGACGGATCTGAGAACAAGGCCAACCTTGGCGCCAATGCCATTCTCGGCGTCTCCATGGCCGTCGCCCGCGCCGCCGCCGATTCGCTGGGGATGCCGCTCTACCGGTACCTTGGCGGTTGCGGCGCATGCCGGCTGCCGGTGCCGATGATGAATATTCTCAACGGCGGCGCCCACGCCGACAACAGCGTCGATTTTCAGGAATTCATGGCTGTGCCCATCGGCTTCGACTCCTTCAGTGAGGGGTTGCGCGCCGTTGCCGAGACCTTCCACGCCCTGAAAAAGCTGCTCAACAGTCGGGGACTCGCCACCGGCGTCGGTGACGAGGGCGGTTTCGCACCCAATCTCGGGAGCAACGAAGAGGCCATGGAAGTCATTCTCGAGGCCATCAAGAAAGCCGGCTATCAGCCAGGCACCGACATTGCCATGGCCCTCGACTCCGCCGCCAGTTCCTTCTCGCCCGATCTGAAATCGAGTTACGACCTGAAATGGTCCGGCGGCGGCACCCTGACCAGCGATGCCATGGTGGAGGTGGTGAAGAAATGGGCCGCCGACTACCCCATCGTCTCCTGGGAAGACCCGCTGGCCGAGGGCGATTGGGACGGATTCAACAAAATCACCGCCCAGATCGGCGATCGGGTACAAATCGTCGGCGACGATATCTTTGTCACCAACACCCGCTATATCGAACGCGGCATCGCCTGGAAGACGGCCAATTCGGTACTGATCAAGCTCAATCAGATCGGCACCGTCACCGAGACCATCGAGGCTATCCGCCGCTGCCGCGACGCCGGCTGGAGTTACGTCATTTCCCACCGATCCGGCGAGACGGAGGATACCTTTATCGCCGATTTTTCGGTTGCCATGGACGGTGGGCAGATCAAGACCGGCTCCGCTTCCCGCAGCGATCGCGTGGCCAAATACAACCGGCTCCTGGAAATCGAACACGAGTTGGGGCAAGAAGCCCGTTATTACTGGAGGAAACCTTGAAAAATTGCCATTCCGTCCAATCTCATTGTTGCGCAATCACATTTTATCCTCGGAATATCATGTATATGCCTGCGGTAAAATTCTCTTGCGCACCTCGATCTTGAACGAAATTTCGAATTTTCCAAGGCCCCCTAGACACGGTAGCAGCGCAAACGGAGGAGGCGACTATGGCAGACAGCCCCAAACCAGGACTCGACAAGGACCGGATTATCCCGGAACGGATGGCGGCTTTACGTTCCTTGCCGGTGGAGGTCAAGCAACAGCTCACCGGCGAGGAAGCCCGGGCCTTTCTCTACGGAGAACCGCTGCCCGAGGCATTGATCGACAAATTGAAACCCTTTCTGGACGAGGTATAAGCTCGCCCCGTCGGGCATCAAACACTTCATCAACGGAGGATTTATGGCGTCCATCGCCCGTGTGCTTCTGACGATATCCTGTTTGTTTCTTCTCGTCGGCTGCGGCTATAACACCCTCCAGGAAAAGGAGGAACAAGTCTTCAAGGCTTGGGCCGACGTGGAATCGACCCTGCAGCGCCGGGCCGATCTGATCCCCAACCTGGTGGCCACCGTCAAGGGCTACGCCGCCCATGAACGAGAGACCCTGGAGGCGGTGGTCAACGCCCGGGCCAAGGCGACATCGCTGCAGATCAAGCCTGAGGATCTGAGCGACCCGGCGATCATGCAGCAATGGAGCGCCGCTCAGGGCGGTTTGAGCTCGGCCTTGTCGAGGTTGATGGTGGTGGTCGAGCAGTACCCCGACCTGAAGGCCAACCAGAATTTTCTCGATCTGCAGACGCAGTTGGAAGGCACCGAAAACCGGATCAACGTGGCCAGGCAGCGCTACAACGCGGCGGTGGAGGACTTCAACGCCTCGATCCGCCGGTTCCCCGAGCGGTTGACCAACGCCATCCTGCTCAAACTGGAGCGAAAGGAATACTACAAGGCAGACGAGGGCGCCCAGCAGGTGCCTCAGGTGAATTTCAACTGATCGGGAGCCCCAGTGGCACGAGCTTCTCAGGCAACCGGCGCGCGCAGCTGCCTGCTGATTCTGGTTCTTTTTACCCTGTTGGTTTCGACAGCGGCGGTGGCCCGCGAGGTACCGCCGCTGCAAGGCCGGGTCAACGACCTGGTCGGCATGCTCTCGCCGGCCACCATCAATCAGCTGGAATCAGTGCTGGCCGACCTGGAGGTCAGCGACTCGACCCAGATCGCCGTGCTGATCATCGATTCGCTGGACGGAGACAGCCTTGAGGATTTCTCGCTGCGGGTGGCCGAACAGTGGCAGATCGGCCAGAAAGGCCGCGACAACGGAGCCCTGTTGCTGGTCGTCCGTGACGATCGCAAACTGCGTATCGAGGTTGGTTATGGCTTGGAAGGCGTCCTCACCGACCTGGTCGCCGGCCGCATCATCCGCAGCGTCATCACGCCCCACTTTCGCTTGGGCAATTTCAACCAGGGAGTCATCGACGGTGTCGGTGCCATGATCAGCGCCGTCAGAGGTGAATTTCAGGCCGATGTCGAAAAGCGACAGGCCGGCCCTGCCGGAGCCGACCCGGGCGGTCTGCTGGTATTTCTGATGGTCATCCTGTCGTTCATCGGCTCATTGTTTCGCCGCGCCAAACCGCTTGCCGCTGTCGCCGGCGGCATCGTCGTGCCGACACTCGCTTTTCTGCTTTTCGGTATCACCGGTATGGTGTTGCTGCTGCTGGTCCCGGTCGGTATCATTGGCGGCCTGGTGGCCGCCTCGATCATGGGCCAGGCCGGAACCCGGCGGGGCAGCTCGGGCGGATTCTTTCCATCCGGCACCACGTTCGGTGGCGGCTTCGGCGGCGGTGGCGGTTTCAGTGGCGGCGGTGGTGGCTTCGGCGGTGGTGGTGCCTCGGGAGGCTGGTAGACGACGATGAAAACCCTGGCCCAGAAATTTCTCACCGAACAGGAACAGCAGCGGATCACAGCGGCAGTCCGCCAGGCGGAACAGCAGACCTCCGGCGAAATTGTGCCGATGGTGGTCTCATCCAGCCATGAATACCCCTTGGCACCAGTGATTGGCGGTGCGATTCTGGCCTTGCCCCTGGGTCTGCTTGGCAGCCGCCTCGTAGCACATTATTTCTGGCTGGGAATCGATCAGCTCTGGCTGTTTCTCCTCTGCTTCCTGCCACTCTTCGTTCTCGGTCATCAGGTGAGCAAACGGGTGCCGGCCCTGATGCGCCTGTTCCTCCTGTCCCGTCAGGCCGAAGAAGAGGTGGCAAAAGCGGCCGCGCTTGCCTTCTTCACCGAAAAGCTCTACAAAACCAAAGCCGAAAACGGCATTCTTCTCTATGTCTCAGTCCTGGAACAACGGGTCTGGGTGCTTGGCGACCGCGGCATCAACGAAAAAATCGACCAGCAGCGCTGGCAGGAAATCGTCTCGCTGGTAGTCGATGGAGTCAAGGCCGGCAACCAATGCGACGCCATCTGCAACGCCATTTCCCGCATCGGAGCAATCCTGAAGGAGTCGTTTCCCATCGAGCCGGGCGACAAAAACGAACTGCATAACCTGATCATTCGATAACCAGCAGCACTGCGCACGATTGCCAGACAGATGCCAGACTCATCCCGCCCAGACACCAGCCGCCGCTCATTCTATCAGGGAAAACACATCCTCGTCACCGGAGCTTCCGGCGGCCTCGGTTCAGCCTTGGTACGCCGGCTCGCTGAACCGGCGGCCGTGCTCATTCTGCACGCGCGCCAGGAACAGCATCTCGAGACAGTGTTGACGTCCCTGCCGCACCGCGACAAAATTATTCCCCTGGCCGCCGACCTCTCCGTGCCCGGAGAAGCAGCAGCGCTTGCCAATCGGGCACTGGCCGCCGCCGGACGCATCGACCTGCTGGTCAACAATGCCGGCATCGGCTACTTCGCCCTGATGGAAGAGACCGAGCAAGAGAGGATCCGCCATCTCTTCGAGGTCAACACGTTCTCACCTTTGATCCTGATCCAGAAATTGCTCCCGTCGATGATCAGGCGTGGTTCCGGGCGCATCGTCAACATCGTCTCCAGCGCCGGCAGGGTGCCGATACCGACGGTCGGGGTGTATGGCGGCAGCAAGTCGGCCCTGGCGGTGATGGCCAACACCATGCGCCTCGAGTTGGAGCCGAAAGGAATCGACATCGTCAACATCTATCCGGGCACCATCAATAACTCCTTCGAGCGAAACGCCATGCGGGAGTCCGATCGCCCCGGACTCTGCCCGACCGTCGACTGCGGTGATGATGACGAGCTCATCGCCGAACAGGTGTTGACGGCCGCCTCCGGCCCGCCCGGAGAAGTCTGGCTGGAACGCACCGGCCGAATCATGGCCCTGGCAGCCATCGCCTGGCCCACCGTGGTGGACAATCGCCTCAAGCACCTGCGGGACAAGACGCTCAGCCAGACCGACCGCATCAAACCGCCGGAATTCAGACGCTGGCGCCTGTGGCAGCTGGAATCGAGCTTTGCCTGCAACCTACGCTGCATCATGTGTCCCTGGGAAGGGGCGCGCCGCTCGGCCACAAACGGCGGACACATGAGCGATCAGGTCTGGCAGGCCCTTGTTCCCTACCTCAACGAGGTGAAATCCATTGATTTCACCGGCGGCGGCGAACCGCTGCTGCAGAAGAATCTGCTCAGCTGGATCCGACAGGCACGGACCGCCGGCTGCGAAGCCGGCTTTCTGACCAACGGGCTCCTGCTGAACGAAGAGACGGTAGAGAGGCTGCTCGACACCGGTGTCACCTGGATCGGTATCTCCCTGGACGGCGCGGACCAAGAGACCTATGAAACGATCCGACGCGGTTCCGATTTCGCCCGGGTCTGCACCAATATCACCACCCTCACTTCCCGACGGATCGACCGCCGCCCTTTGGTCATGATCAACTTCGTCATCATGACCGGCAATTATCAGCACCTGGAGAAGATGATCGATCTGGCCGAGCAGCTCGGGGTCGACCAGGTGAATTTCAAACAATGCGATGTGATCCGAGGCGACCACGGGAAGACCTTCGGCCTGTTCGCTGACCGCGAGACCAAACAGATACGCCAGTTACAAAAAGCCCTCAAGAAGGCAGAGCGGTGGGCCCGCAAACGCGGCATCCGTACCACGTCCTTTTCCTTCACGCCGGAGGAGCTACCGGTCTGCGATCAGGACCCGCGGGATTCGCTGTTCATTCGCCATGACGGGACCGTCGCCCCGTGCATCAACCTGGCCATCGGCGGCCCTTCGAGCTTTTTCGGCCGAGACGTTACCTTCCCCAGCGTTCATTACGGCCGTTTGCCCGATATGAGCCTTGACGAGATCTGGCAGAGCGACGCCTGCATCTTCTATCGACGCCGATTCGAGCAACGGGTACAGGCCCATGACGGCTCCCTGGCGACAGCCGATATCGGCCACGACCTGATCAAGATGAAGGAGGCCTTTGCCGCTGCCGTTGAGGCCATGCCGGAGGCGCCGGAAGGGTGCCGGACCTGCCATTATCTCTACGATGTGTAAGCGCGGGACGCGGCGGATCGGGCCGGCGACAAGCCGGCTTGCCGGCCGTTTGCGGCGCAGCTGAGAACCCCATACCACCCGTCGGGGAGCGAACCATCTATGGGCATTATCTATTTGATCCGGCACGGAGAAATACCGCAAAGCGCACCCCGGCGCTTCATCGGCCAACGTGACCTCCCGCTGACCGACAAGGGCAAGGAACAAATCGCCCGGCTTGCCCCGTTTCTTCTGGCCCGATCGGTGGGGCGGGTGGTCTGCAGTCCGCTCGCCAGGTGTGTGGACAGCGCCCGCATCATCTGTCTGCGTCTGGAGTGCCAACCGGAGATTCAGCCAGCGCTGAAGGAAATCGGCCTGGGCGGCTGGGAAGGGCTGCGGGTCAGCGATGTTCGCGCTCGCTACCCGGGCAGCTACGAGGCCCGGGGACGCGATATCGCCGGTTTTCGGCCGCCGGGTGGAGAGAGTTTCTCCGATCTGCAGGAACGGGTCTGGCCGGCTTTTACCACGCTAGCCAATGAGACCGAGATGGCCACCGCCATCGTCGCCCACGCCGGAGTCAACCGGGTGATACTATGCCGCCTGCTCGGTATCCCCTTGACCAATCTATTGCATCTCGAGCAGGATTACGGCTGTGTCAACGTCATCGAAACGGACAAGGGAACCTTTCGTGTCCGTCGTCTCAACTGTCTGACCGGTCGCTAACAAAATAAGTCCCTTACCGCTCAGACGATCAGCGACAGTCCGGCGTGGCCGCGCAGTACCTGACAGCTCAGCTGCCGTTCAAGATAGTCCACGGCTGCAGCGCCGGTACAATGACAGGCCACCAACCGCTCAACGTGCAAATCGTTGAGCGCTGCCACGGTTTTATCCAGACGTTCCCGGCCGGCATGGAGGAGGTGGAGCCCCCCGATGATCGTATGGATCCGCCGCTCGCCGGTGATCTCCATGATCGCCTCGGCGGTATTGACGACGCCCGCATGAGCACAGCCGACACAGATCACCAGCCCTTTATCGCAGCGAAGCCACATGGCGATGTCGTCATCGATCAGATCCGGTCGCGACCCCGATTGATCGAAGAAATAAGGGGCGCCGGGATCTTCGAACGTGGTTACCCGGGGGATCGGACCGGTAATGCCGATGTCTTCGGTCATCGAGATCGGTCTCGTCAGCCAGCAGATCCGTTCCTCGGGCAACCGGTCCAGGGATTGCATGGATAATTCCGGC
The DNA here is from genome assembly GCA_030604345.1 of Desulfofustis sp. The sequence continues at coordinate 10,810 of JAUVWB010000014.1, forward strand.
ATTCGCACCGGCTCGATGTCTTTTCCTTGCCGCAATACATAACGGGGCTGGAGGGCTGCCTGATGAATATAGACACGGGCGCCGACAGCGCGTTCCAGAACCGGGGCGATCCCGCCGGTGTGATCGTAGTGGCCGTGACTCACGACCAGGTCGGTGACTCGCGCCAGGTCGAAACCGAGGGCCTCGCTGTTGGGCAGCAAGCCCTTGCTTTCTCCGGTGTCGAAGAGAATGACCCGCTCACCGGACTCAAGCCACAGGGAATAGCCGTGCTCGGCGACCAGGCCGTCGGCAGCCCGGTTGTCGACCAGCACGGTCAGTTTTGCCGTTGTCATATCCGTCGTTCCTCACCGCGCTCTCCCGCCGTTTGCTGCGGGGCAGCTTTTTCCGGCGAATTGGCACGTCTTTGTTGATCCTTCAGGTAATTCTTTATCGCCTGTTGCATGGTGGTTTCGGCCAGCTGGGCGCAATGCAGATGCGACTCGGGGAGACTGCCCACTTCCTCGATCACATCCATCATGGTGACTTTTGCCAGACGCTGCACCTCTTTCCCATAAGCCAGGCGGGCTGCGGCATCCACGCAACTCCTGCTGGTGGCACAGCCGTCAGTCCAGGCGTGGGTCTCGACGATCCGGTCCTGGCGGATCTTGAAGGCCAGCTCCATGGTATCACCGCAGTTACCGGTGATACGGGCGTGGGCATCGGGATCCGTCATGGTCGACGAAAAGAGATAGCTCAGCCCATACCAGACCGCCACGAAAGCGAGAAGGACCCCAATCAGAACCAGAAAGCCGCCCAGAGTCATGGATTTGTCTACCCCACCAGCAACACTTTCAGGTCACGCAGCGGCAGCATGGGCCTCGACGATCCGCCCCTGCACATAGGCGACCATTGACGAGTCGGTCCCGTCAATGTCGAAGCAGTGGCCGTCCTCTCCCAGCAACCCACCGGGAACGAGATCACCCCGCTGCTCAGGATCGGTTATGGCCTGTCCATAGAAGCAGACGGAAAGCCATCGGGGTTCGTCGTCGATCACATCGACCATGACAAACAACGGCCGACCGGTCCGCTCGTTGCGGATACCGCGCAATGAGTAACTGACTCCCGGCCGGGCATGAAACTCCAGTCTGCTAACGGCCAGACCCTGCAGCTGTTTCAGAAAAAGCAGAAAAATATCCCTGGCCGGTGCCGAAGATGACGGCCACTCCTTAACGAACGTCTCGAGTTGCTGTTGAGAGGTATCCACCATATCGCCTGTAACCATTTGCTTGTGAATGGTTGTATCACCAATCTGCTTCTGAACATATGCCCAATTGGAAAGGTTGCTATACTACATCTCCACCGCCCCCCTGTCAACGACTGTTGGTTGCCACCAGAGTCCATGTATCAACCCCGCGAACCTACCACGCTGTGTTATTGATAATTTTTATTAAATGAGTTTATCTCCCATGTAATGCAGAGGCAAAAAACACTATCTTTGCCTCTGCTCGTTTGCCGACGATTCGCTCCATCCCATCCGGTCTTTTTTGGCAGCCAAGCCGGTGGCCGGGCGCCGGATAGACGGATCGTCACGCAGGCGAAGGAAGCACGCCTCCGGCTGGTTCGGTCCTGCCGGGGGGTGATCCGTCGCGCCAGGAAGGCGTGATATGAATCTTTTCCGAGGAGGCGTCTATGGCGCAAGAAGAACAAGTAGGCTGTGCCCGGCCAACCGGAGGAGTGGTTGGGGAACCGGAGCCCGAAGAGGCGGCGCCGGTAAAAGACAAACCAGTGAAGGAGAAACGCATGCTTACCGTTGGTCAGAAAGTGCCGGATTTTTCCGCTCCCGGCTATCACAAGGGTTCTTTTGTCAATATCAAGCTGTCAGATTATCTGGGTAAGTGGGTCGTACTCTGCTTTTATCCCGGTGACTTCACCTTCGTCTGAGCTACCGAGATTTCGGCGGTCGCCGAAAAATTTCCGGAGTTCCAGAAGCTTGGTGTCGAGGTATTGTCCATGTCCATCGACTCCATGTTCGTGCACAAGATGTGGGATGACGACGAGTTGAGCAAGATGGTCGCCGGTGGCATTCCGTTCCCCATGCTCTCCGATGCCGGCGGCAAGGTCGGCACCGCCTACGGCGTCTTTGATGAGAATGCCGGGGTGGAGGCACGGGGCCGGTTCATCATCGATCCGGATGGCGTTCTCCAGGGATACGAGGTTTTGACGCCTCCCGTCGGCAGGAATGTCAACGAGACGATTCGCCAGATCCAGGCATTCCAACTGATCCGGGAGACCAAAGGTGCCGAGGCGACACCGTCCGGCTGGCGACCCGGGAAGAAGACCCTGAAGCCGGGTATCAACTTGGTAGGCAAGGTCTGGCAGGAGTGGAAGACCTCCCAAGCCTTCGATTAACCTGCATTCAACTGCCTTCACGCGCTGCGCGATCGTCCGGAAGAAGACGATCGCGCAGC
>JAUVWB010000022.1 GCA_030604345.1 Desulfofustis sp.
GTGTCGATAACGAGTTGGGAATCGACTATAAAGACCAAAAAACCTTACGAAATTTCGTCACCGAACGAGGCAAGATCATCCCCAGAAGAATTCTCGGCACCTGTGCCACCCACCAGCGACAACTTTGTGCCGCGGTAAAAAGGGCTCGACAGATCGCCCTGCTCCCTTATTCGGGAAATACCCAAGGCTAGATGGAAACACGTGCGGGAACGGTAGTGATTGACGAGAATTCAGGCGGCACCGGCAAGACAAGAGCCCTGCAATTCCTGGTGTTGTTCGCCCTGATGGTGTTGTTGCCGGGGATGCTGGGGTCTGTCTTCGTCTGGCTCTATATGATGCTCCCCATAGCCGTCCTCTATTCCATGTACCGTTGGCAGTATGGCTTTCGGCTGGTACTCGGAGGTTTGGCCGGAGCCGGGGTAATCAGCGTGATCACCGGCAGTCTCGGCAGTCTGATCATTGCCTGCCTGCTCGTTCCCGGCGGTTATATTCTGGCCAATTCGGCTCTGCAAGCCGATACACCGGCCCGGTCAGGGCTCAAGGGCACGGTGGCGCTCATCACTTGCTGCCTGCTACTCTTCGGCGGCCAGACCCTGCTCTACGACAGCAACCCGGTCAGCGTACTACTTGATTCTCTCGACCACGATGTGGAAGAGGCCATCGATTACTATCGGCAAAGCGACTCGTTCACTCCCGACACCCTGGCCGTACTCGAGCAGTCTTTCGTCCAGATGAAGGCGGTGGTGCCGAAAATCATTCCGGCACTCCTGGCCAGCCTGGCTCTTTTTGTCACCTGGACGACGATGATCGCCGGCAACCGTGTTGTCAAGCGGTTGACCGGATATCAGCCCTGGCCGGAACACACTACCTGGAAACTGCCCGACCGTCTGGTCTGGCTGTTCATCGCCGCTACGGTGGCAGCACTGCTACCTCTGGGAATAATACGGTTGATCGGCATCAACCTGCTGATCATGTTGAGCCTGGTGTACGTGTTTCAGGGGTTTTCCGTGCTCTCCTTTTTTCTACACAAATGGAACACGCCCCTGGCTCTGCGTTTCTTTATCTACGGCATGATGCTGTTTCAGTCGTTCGGCACCATGCTTCTTCTAGCCGGTGGCTTGGCGGATGTCTGGTTCGACATGAGACGACTACGCACCGCTGCTCAGCCCCCAACCGACAGTCAGGACCCGCCGGCTCGATGATCAAAACCAAAAACTAATACGTTATCTTAAGCATAAACCGCTGTGAGGAAGCAACCATGGAACTCATACTGAAAGAAACCATCGATACGCTGGGCCGAGAAGGCGATATCGTCAAAGTGAAACCCGGCTATGGCAGAAACTATCTGCTCCCGCAAGGCAAGGCTGTCCTTGCCACGCCGGCCAATCTGGCCGTTCTTGAAAAGAACAAGGCGGAGATCCAGGCTCGCCTCGCCGAACAGCAGAAGGCCGCTCAGACTCTCTTCCAGAAACTCAACGGCCTTGTTCTTGAATTTCAGGCACTGGTGGCAGAAGACGATAAGTTGTTCGGCTCGATTTCGATCAACGATATTTGCGATCAGCTTGCTGCAAAGAGTGTAGCGGTGGAGAAAAAGCACATATTGTTGTCCGAGCCGATCAAAACACTCGGTGACAAACAGGTATCCGTCAAAGTCGGCTTTGATCTATTTGCCGACATTACCGTTCGGGTCAGCGCCCAGCAGCCCGAAGCCTGATCCTCTCAGGTCGGCAGCTCTCCGCACGTTTCTCTTCTACCCGGCAACCGGCCGGGCCCAATGAAGCGGAAGCGAACCTGCAGACAACACACCGGCAGACCATGGTCTGTGCCGGTGTGTTTTTGTTTTGACACCACAGATCCGGTGTATTAGACAGCAACGTGAATTCCTCCCGTTCGACGCCATGGACAATGCACACCCGATGACTACCGGTCATCCCAAAACAACAGGGGGACGGGTTCCGCCCCATAATATCGAAGCCGAGCAGTCGGTTCTCGGTTCGATTCTGCTCAAGGATCAGGTCTTCTCGTCGGTTGTCGATATCGTCGCTCCCCAGGATTTCTACCGCGACGGGCACCGGGTCATCTTCACCGCCATGATCGAGCTGTTCAACCGCAACGAACCGCAGGATCTGGTTACCGTGACCAGCCTACTCAACGACACCAATCAGCTTGAGACAGCCGGCGGAGCCGGGTATCTCGCCTCGTTGACATCGATCGTTCCGGTGACGGCAAACATCGCCGCCTATGCCCGTATCGTCCGGCAAAAAGCCGTCCTGCGCAGCCTGATCCGGGTGAGCAGCGATATCGCCAACCGCTGCTTCGAAGAACAGGACGACATCGACCAGCTGGTCGATGAGGCCGAGCAATCCATCTTCGACATCGCCGGGAAGAAAGATACGACAGTGTTCATGCCCCTCAAGAGCGTCATCCCCGGTTGTTTCGAGAAAATCGAGCAACTCTTTAAGCGTAAAGAACTGATTACCGGGGTCCCCACCGGATATTATGAGCTCGATCGGCTCACCGCCGGTCTGCAGTCCTCCGACCTGATCGTCCTGGCTGCCCGGCCGTCCATGGGCAAGACGGCGTTTGCCCTCAATCTCGCCCAGCATGCGGCCCTGGTAGAAAAGACCGGCGTGGCCATTTTCAGCCTGGAGATGTCCCGGGAACAATTGGCCATGCGGTTGCTCAGTTCAGTCGGTCATATCGATTCACAACGGATACGGACCGGACGCCTGCACTCGGAGGACTGGCCGCATCTGACCCGGGCGGTGGGCATGCTCTCCGATGCACCGGTCTATATTGATGACACGCCGGCCCTGTCGATCCTGGAGATGCGTTCCAAAGTCAGGCGCTTGGCGGCGCGCCAAAAAATCGGCCTGATCATCGTCGACTACCTGCAGTTGATGCGCGGCCGCAACACCGAGAACAGGACTCAGGAAATCAGCGACATCTCCCGATCACTGAAGGCGCTTGCCAAGGAGCACAACGTCCCGGTTTTGGCCCTATCCCAGCTCAACCGAGGCCTCGAGAGCCGCACCGACAAACGGCCGATGATGTCGGACCTGCGCGAGTCCGGAGCCATCGAGCAGGACGCCGATGTCATCTGTTTCATCTATCGCGACGAGGTCTACAACAAGGCGGAAGACAACCCGCAAAAGGGCATAGCCGAAATCATCATCGGCAAGCAGCGCAACGGACCGACGGGTACGGTGCGGCTCTTTTTCAAAAAAGAATACACCATGTTTGAGAACCTCAGCGCCTATGAGGAGTCGCCCTGGGTCGACCCCTCCTGAACGTCAAGAACCCTACAGTCTGCATTGTGAGAGGAACGGCATGAACGAGGAAAACGCATTTCCGCAGAAGTATGATTTTTCCACCGTGGAAAAAAGGTGGCAGGACCAGTGGGAGGCCAGCCAGACCTATCGAGTCGTCGAAGATGAGAGCAAGCCGAAATACTATGTGCTGGAGATGTTTCCCTATCCCTCCGGACGGATTCACATGGGCCATGTGCGCAATTACACCATCGGCGATGTGGTGGCCCGTTACAAACGATTGATGGGGTTCAACGTCCTGCATCCCATGGGCTGGGACGCCTTCGGTCTGCCGGCTGAAAACGCCGCACAAAAACACGGCACCCATCCGGCCAAGTGGACTTACGAAAACATCGCCTATATGAAGTCGCAGCTGAAAAAGCTCGGCTTTTCCTACGACTGGCAGCGCGAATTCGCCACCTGCGACGCCGATTATTACCGCTGGGAACAGAAACTTTTCCTGCAGATGTACCAGCATGGGCTCGTCTACCGCAAAATCACCACCGTCAACTGGTGCGAAACCTGCCAGACGGTACTGGCCAACGAACAGGTTATCGAAGGCGCCTGCTGGCGCTGCGACAACTTCGTTCAGCCCCGTAACATGCACGGCTGGTTCTTCAAAATCACCGACTACGCCGAAGAGTTGTTGGCCGACCTGGAGAAGCTCGGCGGCTGGCCGGAAAAAGTGGTCACCATGCAACACAACTGGATCGGCAAATCCACCGGTCTGCTCTGTTCGTTCCCGGTTGAAGGCCTTGACGAAGAGGTGGCCATCTTCACCACGCGCCCCGACACCATTTTCGGAGTTACCTTCATGTCCATTGCCCCCGAGCACCCGCTGGTGGAGAAACTGCTTGCCGGCAACGAACGGGAAGAGGCGCTACGCGCCTTTATCGGCTCGGTCATGGAAGAGAAAAAGCGCCGCCCCATCGGCAGCGAAACGGAAAAGAACGGCATGTTCACCGGGCACTATTGCCGCAATCCCTTCAACGGCCAGCTGGTGCCCATCTACCTCGCCAATTTCGTGGTCATGGAGTACGGCACCGGCGCCGTCATGGCCGTCCCGGCCCATGATCAGAGGGACTTCGAATTCGCTCGGAAATTTTCGCTGCCCATCGCCCCGGTGGTCGTCCCCGCCGGAACGACCCTGGACCCGGAGCGCATGGAAGAGGCGGCCAGCGGTCCCGGCGTCCTCGTCAATTCAGGGATGTTCAGCGGTATGGACTCCCTGGCGGCCCAACAGGCAATTGTCGACCACGCCCGGCAACAGGGCTTCGGTCAGGCCCACACCGCCTATCGCCTCAGGGATTGGGGGATATCGAGACAACGCTACTGGGGGGCGCCAATCCCGATGATTCACTGCCCGAGCTGTGGGGTCGTGCCGGTTCCCGAAGACCAGCTGCCGATCCGCCTGCCCGATGGCGCCGATACCGCCGCCGACGAATGCTCACCGCTGAGTCGTCGGCCCGATTTTTTCAAGACCTCCTGCCCCACCTGCGGTGGTGCGGCCGAACGGGAAACCGACACCATGGACACCTTTGTCGAATCCTCCTGGTACTTCGCCCGCTTCACCTGCCCCGACAACGACACGGCCATCCTCGATGAGCGGACCCAGGCCTGGTTGCCGGTGGATCAATACATCGGCGGCGTCGAGCACGCCATCCTGCATCTGCTCTATTCGCGTTTTTTCACGAAAGTTCTGCGCGACCTCGGCTATCTGCATATCGACGAACCGTTCACCAACCTTCTGACCCAGGGGATGGTCATCAAGGATGGTGCCAAGATGTCGAAATCAAAAGGCAACGTGGTTGATCCCGACCAACTCATCAACCAGTACGGAGCAGACACCGTACGCCTCTTCAGCCTCTTTGCCGCCCCGCCAGAACGCGATCTGGAATGGAACGCGCAAGGCGTCGAAGGGGCGAGCCGCTTTCTCAACCGGGTCTATCGGACGGTCGTCGCCTTCGTCGAGCAACGAGAGAACCCCGCTTATTTCGCTGCCGATGCGGCTGAGATCGACCGGGAACTGCAGCGAAAAAACCACCAGACCATCAAGAAGGTCAGGTTCGACATGTAAAACAACTTCCATTTCAACACGGCCATCAGCGCCGTCATGGAATTGTTTAACGCCCTGTCCGCAGCAACCGACGAAAACCGCAGCGAACGGCCGTCTTCGGCCTGTGTCGAGGAAGTGATCCGCACCATGCTCGTCCTACTCTATCCGATGGTTCCTCATTTCTGCTCGGAGATGTGGCGCATCGCCGGTTTCCACCAGACCATCGAAGAACAATCCTGGCCGGATTTTGATGAAGCAATCGCCCGGGAAGACCAATTGACCATCGTCGTACAGGTCAACGGTAAGGTCAGGTCCCGGCTGCAGGTGGCTACCGATATCGACGATGAGTCGCTGCGCCAACAGGCGCTCGAGGATGCGAATGTTCGCCGCTTCCTGACCGATACGCCGATTAAAAAGGTCATTGTGGTCAAGAAGAAACTTGTTAATATCGTTGTTTAATACTAGAATGTGGCTTTTATGATCCCGATCCCGGACCCCCCGAACAGGGCGCCTGATCCCGGGTACAACACACAAAAGGAGCTTTGCCGTGATGCCGTTTATCCGTCTTGCCGCCCTCATGCTGGGGGTCGTTATCATGCTCGGTGGTTGCGGTTACCGCAATCCATACGTTTACACCGGCCCGGAAAAATCCATCTACATGCCGACCTGGAAGAACCGAACCAGTGAGCTGCAGCTCGATGCGAATATCTACCAGGAACTGCTGACCTGGTTCCAGAAATCCGGTTCGATCAACGTCACCAAACAAAAGGAGGGCGCCGACCTGATCCTGGCCGGTGAGATCATCTCCTACAATCTCCCCAGCCTGACCTATGGTGCCGACAACCGAACCTCGACGGTGAAGCTCAGACTACGTGTGCGCTATGTCCTCAAGGATTTGAAATCAGACAAAATTCTCATCGAACAGTCGTCGGAGACGTGGACCGAGGACTTCCGGGTCAGCTCCGATTCCGCGCTCACCAGGGACAATGCCAACCGAGCCCTGGAAACCATCATCGAGAACATGTCACAGAAGATCTACCAGCGGACGCTGACGCAGATCACCAAGTCCTGACGCTCTCTGCTCCTGCCCGGCTACCGGTGCCCCACACCGGTAGCCGGACCCTGATACGCTTATCATCGTCGCCAGCCCAGGGCGGCTTCCATGTCAGACCCATGCCGTCTCCCCCTTCCTTCTCATTTTCCGGCACCCTGGTCCTGGCCCCACTGGCAGGCTACACCGATCTCGCTTTTCGTTTGTTGTGCAGACAACATGGTGCTACCCTCTGCGTTTCCGAGATGATCAGCTCCCATGGCCTCGTCTATCGCCAACCCGCCACCGAGGCATTGCTGGCCACCAGTGCCGAGGATCGACCCGTCGCATTTCAGCTGTTCGGTGCCGACGCCGCCGTCATGGGAGAGGCGGCCCGGCTGCTGCAGCCGTTTGCTCCCGATCTGATCGATATCAATATGGGCTGTCCGGTCAAGAAGGTTACCAAGCGCGGTGCAGGTGCCGCCCTCATGGCCGATCCGCGGCTGGCCGAAAGCATCATCCGCGCCGTCGTGGCCAACAGCCGGTGCCCGGTCACCGTCAAATTTCGCTCGGGACCCGATGCCGCCACCATTACCGCCGTAGACTTCGCCCGCATGGCCGAGCAGGCCGGGGCAGCGGCCTTGACCGTCCATGGCCGAACCTGGAAGCAGGGATTCTGCGGCACGGCTGATTGGACGATCGTTCGCCAGGTCAAGGAAGCGGTCACCATTCCGGTCATCGGCAACGGCGACGTGAGCGATTATCACGACGCCGAGATGAAACGACTGGCTTCCGGCTGTGACGCGGTCATGATCGGCCGGGCGGCTCTCGGCAACCCCTGGGTGTTCTCCGCCACCGGTCGGCCAGACCGGCCGGCCGACATCCTGGCCGCCGGCCGCCACCATCTCCACTTGATGAATATTCACGGCCTCACCCGCCTGGGCTCGGCGAAAAACCATCTCGGCCGCTATTTCAAGGGGTTTCCCGGAGCCTCCCGGCTCCGGGCCGAGCTGTACCAGATAGCCGACTGGCCGCATCTGCTCTCATTTTTCGACGCGGCATTGAGTCGCTTCGCAGACGTCGAAACCTTTCGGAACCACTAAGTCGATGGCCTCCTGGAAACAGATCCTGCGCAACAGCATCACCTCCTATGAACAGCTCAGAGCGGCCTTTCCCGGTCTCATCGACCCTGCTGTGGCCGAGGTCATCAAGCGCTATCCCCTGCGCATCAACAGCTACTACCTGGAACTGATCAAACGCCATGGTCAGCCGCTTTTCCTGCAAGCCGTGCCCAGCCCTGCCGAGCTTGCCTGCGGCCCCTGTGAGATCGACCCGCTGGCCGAAGATCGCCTCAGTCCGGTTCCAGGCATCGTGCATAAGTATCCCGATCGCGTGCTCTTTCTGGTCGCCAACCAGTGCGCTCTGTATTGCCGTTTCTGCACCAGGAAACGTCATGTGGGCCGACCGAGCATGCCCGGTGGCCGCAGCCATCTCCACCTGGTCCTCGACTACCTCAGACAACACCCGGAAATCAAGGAAGTACTGGTTTCAGGAGGAGACCCGCTGCTCCTTGAAGACCACCTGCTCGAGGAACTCCTGCAGGCCCTGCACTCCATCGACACCCTGGAGATCATCAGGATCGGCTCCCGCGTCCCCTGCACCCTGCCGATGCGCGTCACCACCAGACTGTGCCGCATCCTCAGACGTTATCACCCGCTGTACATCAACACCCACTTCAATCATCCTGCCGAACTCACCGAGGAGGCGAAGCAGGCTTGCACCCGGCTCGCCGACGCCGGCATCCCACTCGGCTCACAGACTGTGTTGCTCCGGGGCGTCAACGACTCGCCGGAGACGATACGCACCCTGATGCAGGGGCTGCTCCGTTTTCGCGTCAAACCCTATTATCTGTTCCAGACGGATATCACCGCCGGTACCGACCATTTTCGTACCACCACCGCCGAAGGACTGGCGATCATGGAACACTTGCTCGGACATATCTCCGGCATGGCCGTACCCGCCTATGCGCTCGACGCTCCCGGCGGCTACGGCAAGATTCGTCTCAGCCCCAACTATGTGTTGGCAACGGGATCCTCGCTCAACTTCCGCTCCTATCAGGGCGACGTCTGTTCCTACCCGGAACCGGACACCCTCCCCCCAGCTTTTTCCCAGTGAGTTCTTGCAACCTGTCGCAGCAAAACGATATAGTACTGATGCGTCGACCGAGCATCACCCCATGCTCGGTCCTTGCAGATCGATCCTGTTGTTCCTTTTGGGAAAATACCGGAGGCCAACAGCCGTGGCGCCGGACTATATCGAATTGACGCCGCTTCGAGTGGAGACTTTCCATGGCTGACACCCAACTCTTAAGTACCGTTCTGGCTTCGGAAGAACTGCCGACCCTGCCCACGGTCGCCTCCAAGCTGATCACCTTGACCTCTCGCGAGGATACGACGCTTGCCGATATTGCCGCTCTGATTTCTCAGGATATCTCGTTGTCTGCCAAGATCCTCAAGGTGGCCAACTCGGCATTTTACAGTTTCCCGCAGCAAATCGGCTCCATCAAGCAGGCCGTCTCGATTCTCGGCACCAATGCCGTCCGCAGCTTGGTCCTCTCTTTCTCCTTTCTCTCCATCCGAGACGGATCGCAAAAATCACGTTTCGATTTTGCCACCTTCTGGGAACGTTCCCTGGCCGCCGCCGTCGCCTCCAAGCTTATTCTAGAAAAGGTCAAGGGCGCGGACACTGAAGAGGTCTTCATCTCCGGTCTCCTGCAAAACCTCGGCGAATTGATCTTCGCCCGTACTTTTCACGAAAAATATGAAAAGGTTATCGAAGCTGTGGCAGACAGTCAGCATGACTTGGTTGCCGCCGAGGAATCGTTGCTTGGAGCGAACCACATGTCGATCGGTTATGAAGTTGCCAAACACTGGTCTTTCCCCGAGGCCCTGTTGGCGCCGCTGCGCTATCATCATGATCCGGCCTCCTACCAGGGCGAGGATCAGAAGATACTGGCCACCATCAAAGCCGTTTACCTCTCCGACCTGTTGATCAACATCCTCTTTTCCGCCAAGCCGGAGGACTATCACAAACAATTCCGCAAAGAAGCAAAGACGCTCCTCGGTCTGACCAACGAAGATATCGAAGACATTCTGGAAAAGGTCCACGTCAGCGTCGCCCAGGCCGGTGAGTACTTCGGCCTGAAGGTGAAGCACACCAAATCAATCCAGGAAATCCTGCAGGAAGCCAACATCAGGCTCAGCCTGCTCAACCTTGATTACGATCAGATGAACAAACAACTGATCGCCGCCAAGATCGAACTGGAGAACCTGACCCGGGAGTTGGAACGAAAGAACAAGATCCTCAACAATCTCGCTCACGTGGACGGTCTGACCGAGGTGTATAACCATCGCTATTTCCAGAATGCGCTGGATCGGGAGATTGACCGGTCCATTCGCCAGGACGCCACGCTATCGCTGCTTCTCATCGATATCGATAATTTCAAGGAGTTCAACGACACCTACGGGCACCAGTCGGGCGACTCCGTTTTGCAGCAGTTTGCCGCACTGCTCACCAAATCCCTGAGAAAATACGACACGCTGGCACGCTACGGCGGCGAGGAGTTTGCCGTGATCTTGCCGGCCACTGAACAGGAAGCGGCCCTGCTGGTGGCGGAAAAGCTCCGAGAAGAAATCGATACCGCCATCTTTACCGTCGATACCGACGAGCATCACATCACCGCCTCCATCGGAGTCAGCACCGCTCGACCGGGTATCGAAGACACGTTTTCCAAATCAGATCTGATCAGCCGATCTGACCAAGCGCTTTACGAGGCCAAGAAACAAGGGCGCAATCGCGTCTGTCTGTGGGTGCAGAAGAAAAAATGGTTCCAGCTGTAGTCCGCCAACCACTGGTTGTCACTCACTCGGAAAGAGGCGACAGACTCCTCCCGTGCCCCGACCGGGCAAGAACCGACCCAAAAGGCACAGAAGCTCCTCCTTCTCTAGCCGTAACCGCTTCTGCTGCGTTGACCGAATTTTTAATGAATCAATGACCAATTCTGCATCGAAAAACCTTATGGAACAACAAGACATCACCATCAATTACAGTTTCGATCTGGCCAATGGCACCAAGAAGCGCTTCCTGATCAGGCTCGATCCGCTCACTTCGTTGATGAAGACCTCATCGCACAGCAAGGTCGAGTGGACCAGACTGACCACCCATCAATGTTCCTGCTGCCGTCTCTCCGCCGAACAGACCAGCCACTGTCCGGTCGCCGTCAACATCGCCGACCTGGTGACCGCCTTCAAGGACATCCTCTCCCATGAATCGTGCAGCGTCTCCTGCATCACCACCGAACGGACGACGATCAAGGAAACCATCGTTCAGGATGGCTTAAGCTCCATCATGGGCATCATCATGGCCACCAGCGGCTGTCCGACCCTGGACATACTGCGCCCAATGGCCCGCTTTCATCTGCCCTTTGCGTCCGTCGACGAGTCCATGTTCCGCATCGTCTCGGTCTATCTGCTGCGTCAGTATTTCATCGAGAAAGACGGCCGGGAACCGGACTTTCAATTGAGCCGGATCAAACAATACTGGAAACAGATCGAGAGGGTCAACGAAGGTATCCTCAACCGTATCCGCTACGCGGCGGAGCTGGATGCCGACAAGAACGCCATCGTCATCCTCAATTGTCTCGCCCAGATCCTGCCCATGGAAATCGACGAGGACCTCAACTCGCTGCGCCCCTATTTTTCACGGCCGGGTACGATTGCCTGAACAGCTCACAGCATGTTTTCCGGATCCACGTCGATGATGATCTTTTCCAGCCCGGAGCGTTGAAAAGTGCGGCTGAGATGATCGGCCAGATCGTGCAACGCGGCGACAGCGGTCCCCTTGAGCATGATCTGCCAGCGGTGCCGATCGCGCAACCGTTCCAGCGGCGCCGGGGCCGGTCCCATGATGCTGAGCACCCCGGAGACTGATCGCTCGCGGACCCAGGTCCGTGCCTGCTGAGCGATCTCGGTGGCCCTTCGCCGCACCAGAGATTCGTCCCGATCCTCCACGACGATGAAGATGAGCCGGGAAAATGGTGGAAAACCGGCTCCCTGCCTGATCATCGCCTCCCGTTCCGCCAACTCCTGGTAGCGGTGCTGGGCAGCATACTGAATCGCGTAGTGATCCGGTTGCATGGTCTGGATGATCACCCGCCCGTGA
>JAUVWB010000305.1 GCA_030604345.1 Desulfofustis sp.
CCCTTGGTCATCTTGATCCCGACGTTCCGGGCCGCCGCCGGACCTCGGTTGGGCTGGTGGAAATAGCGAACCGGCAGGGATGTCTGGCCGGCCATGGAACGCACCAACTCCGCCGTTTGATCGGTCGATCCGTCATCGATGACCAGTACCTCGGACGGTTGCAGGGTCTGGGCGTAGACCGAGGCGAGAGCTTCGGCAAGCATGGTCTGCCGATTATAGGTGGGAATAACGACGGATATCATCTCCTCAGACGATCGTGCTTCGATCTTTTTTCCCGGGCAGGACAAGAGATTGTGGCAATTGTTCCCAGAAATATAGTATACTTGTAATTTTGCTGCATTAGTTAATAGGCGCCCTCATCACCAAGAGGGAGCGTGAAAGCTGGGTATTGTCGTTCACAATCGAGGCACGTACGAACATTTTCCGCAAGGATACGCAGACATTCCAAGGATACATGACGACAACGCAACGATGCGGTTGGACGAAGTACGACCTTTCACGTTTTCCTGAAGAGATGTAGGCCCACAAACGTTTAGGCACCTGATCGCTGCCGCGGGAAAAGGCTTTTCCTCCATCAACCGCGTCTTTCTCCACGGCTTGCCTGACACCTTGAATTTACCCCGATGACAACAGAAATATTAATAAATTCGAGGAGATATGAAGTAAGGATCGCGCTTGTCGAAAACGGCAATCTCACCGAATTCCATCTCCAGCGCCCCACCGAGAAAGGCCTCATGGGCAATATTTATCTCGGCCGGGTGGTGCGGGTATTGCCCGGCATGCAGGCCGCCTTTGTCGATATTGGCCTGGAACGCACCGGCTTTCTCTACGTTGACGATGTCGCCGTACCACCATCGGAACTCGAGCGGCGCACCGCCGACCTGGAACCCTCCGGTCTGCCCGACATCGCCGATCAGGTCCGATCGGATCCCCGATCCACCCCGGGCAACAACATTGAGGAGCTGTTGAAGGAAGGCCAGGATATCATGGTCCAGGTGAGCAAGGACCCCATCGGTACCAAAGGAGCCCGACTCACCTGCCAGATCACCCTGCCCGGTCGGAACCTCGTTTTCATACCGCAGACAGATCATATCGGCATCTCCCGCAAGATAGAAGAAGAGGGCACCCGCCAGAGACTGCGCACGCTCATCGAGGAATTGCGCCCTCACCACGTGGGCTTCATCGCCCGAACCGTGGCCGAACATGCCAGCCGGGAAGACGTCGAGGCGGACATGGAATTTCTCATGCTGCTCTGGGAGGAAATTCAGGATCAGCGGCCGAAGGCACAGGTGCCCTGCCTGCTCTACGAGGATCTCGACATCACCCTGCGCTCGGTGCGGGATCTGTTCACCAGCGACGTCGATTATCTGATCATCGACAACGAGAAATCCTACGAAAAGCTGATGCGGTTCGTCAACACCTTCACCCCCCAGCTAAAAAGCAAGATATCGCTGTATCGCGGCGATCTGCCGCTGTTCGAGGCATACGGGATCGATGCCGAGATCAGCAAGGCCCTGGAGAAGAAGGTATGGCTTCGCTCGGGGGGCTACATCATCATCGAAAACACCGAAGCACTCACCGTCATCGACGTCAACACCGGTCGCTTCGTCGGCAAGGACGATCTCCACGAAACCATTTTCAAAACCAACATGGAGGCCGCCAAGGAGATCGCCTACCAACTTCGCCTGCGCAATATCGGCGGCATTATCATCATCGATTTCATCGACATGGAAGAAGAACACCACCGTGAGGAATTGTTCAACTACTTTCGCGAAGCGGTGAAGAAAGACAAGAGCCGGATCAACATCCTCAAGCTCTCGGAATTCGGTCTGGTCCAGATGACGCGAAAACGACACAGCGAAAACCTTAACCAGATGATGTGCGAGCCCTGCCATTATTGCGCCGGAGAAGGCGTGTTGAAATCGAGGCGGACCATCTGTTACGAAATCTTTCGCAAGATCAGCCGTAACTCCGGCCATGCCGGCGGCAATACGGTAACGGTGCGCGTCCACCCGCGTATCGCCGACATGCTGCTCAAGGAAGAAGAGCAGACCGTCAATCAGTTGGAAACCGATACCGGCAAACGACTGGTCATCGCCCCGGCCAAAGACCTGCATATCGAAAAATACGAAATCATTTGGCAGCGATGAGGCTGCTTCAGGAAGAGGACCATGGCTTCTCTCGGTACCCGGAAACAATCGCTCATCCCTTTTCTGCTGCTCGTCCTGCTGGTGCTGTTCGGCGGGGCGCTGGCGGTTGGTTTTTTTCTCTTTTTCGAGGGTGCTCCGCCAAAAATAGCGATCACCTCTCCGACCGCCTATCTCAGCCGCTCAGGCACCATTGTCGTCTCGGCCCAGGATGACGAGAGCGGCTTACGCCACCTGCAGCTGCATATCAGTCAGGGCGACCGGCAGCAGGAATTGTATGGGGAGGACTTTGCCCGTAATGGCTATACCGGCATGGTCGGGACCCCGAAGAAAACCGTCGAGATCACCTTCGACCCGACCAACAGCTCATTCGCCGACGGGCCGGCCACGATCAGTGTGACTGCTGCAGACTATTCCTTCCGCGGCTTTTTCGCCGGCAATCGGGTAACCACCTCCCAGGAAGTCATCATCGACACCACCGCCCCACAGATCAGCATTCTCTACAGCGATCGTTACGTCAGCCCCGGTGGCTCCGGGCTGGTCATTTATCGGGTGAATGACCGTACGGCCACCAGCGGGGTGGAAATAAACGCCACCTTTCATCCCGGATTTCCGGTGAACGACCAGCAGCCAGATGTCTTCGCCGCCCTATTCGCCCTTTCTTACGAGGCGCAAGGGATCGAGGGGGCCCGGGTCACCGCGGCGGACCAGGCCGGCAACCGCACAAGCGCACCTTTTTCCCCCACCTTCAAAGCGGTGCAGTTCAAACAGGATCGCATCACCCTCGACGACCGCTTCCTGGAAACGAAGATACCGGAATTTCAAAATTATTACAAAGACATGCAAGGCACTCTTCTGGAACAG
>JAUVWB010000377.1 GCA_030604345.1 Desulfofustis sp.
CCGCACGGGCCACTCAGGCCGCGCCCTATCTCAATGTCCGGATCACCAACGGGGAGAACGAGATGACCAACGATGACCGTGAAGCCATCGTTCATCCCGGCCTCGACGGTGTCTGCCTGGCCAAGTGCGGCGGCCCGGAGAACGTCAAGCGCCTCGATTGGAAACTCGAGGAACTGGAGCAGCGCCGCGGCATGAAAGTCGGTACCGTGGCCATCCAGCTGCTTATCGAGACCGCCAAGGGCGTGATGAACGCCTATGCTTCGGCTACCGCCAGCAAACGCGTCAACTCGCTGATCTTCGGCGCCGTCGATTATTGCAAGGATATGCGCGTGGAGTTGACCTCCGAAGGCGTTGAGCAGCTGTATGCCCGCTACCATACCGCGGTAGCCGCCCGGGCCGCCGGCTGTGTCGCCATCGACTGCCCGTTCGTCGCCTTCAAGGACGAGGAAGCTTTCAAGAAGAGCACCAGGGAAGGCCGCCAGATGGGTTACGAAGGCCGCATGCTGATCCACCCGAGCCAGATCGAAGCCTCGCACGAGATCTATACCCCGTCGGCCGCCAGCGTCGAGTGGGCCGAGGGCGTCAAGAAGGTCTTCGAGGAAGAGGGCATCGCCAAAGGATCCGCCGCAGTCACTTATCTGGGCAAGATGGTCGACACCCCGGTATACGAGAACGCCATGCAGATCTTGCGCACCATGGCAGAGATTCGTGCCGTTGAGGAACGTACCAAGAAGTAATTCGACCCTGTCGAAACCAGAGAAAAAACGGGACTGGCGGCCGCAGGCGGCCAGTCCCGGAGTCCGTTGTACGAGTGGGGAGGGTGGTTATGATTCTGGCCCAATTATCGGTGTATCCGGTCAGCGAAGGCCTCAGCATGGGCCGCTTTGTGAAAAAGGGCGTCAAGATCATCGAGGAGTCGGGGTACACCTATCAGGTCGGCGGCATGTCCACGTCGGTTGAAGTGCCGACCCTCAGGGATCTCTTCGACCTGGTGGAAAAAATTCATCAGGCTCAGCTCGAAGAAGGGGCACGTCGTTTGATCATCGAGATGAAGGTCGACGATCGGCGCGACAAGGATGCCACGTTGGCCGGCAAGATCGCTTCGGTCACCGGCCGCGCTGAGAGATGACCGGTGGGGAAAAACTCATGAGGCGTGCCAGACGATAGCGGCCCATGGCAGGCAGGGCATCAGGGGACAAAGCGTTATTCGATGAATGGCCGGACCGCTACGACCAGTGGTTCACCACCCCCATCGGTCAGGTCATCAAAGCCTGTGAAACCGATGTACTCGTGGAAATGCTCGCCCCGCGAGACGGCGAGCTTCTGCTGGACGTGGGATGCGGTACCGGGATTTTCACCAAGGAAATGTTTCAGGCAGCGGCGGCTCTTTCCATCGTCGGCATGGATCTGTCGTTGCCCATGTTGCAGCGGGCTGCCCACAAGACCCGCGATTTTCGTTTCAGCGGGGTCGTCGCTGACATGCTGCAGGTGCCGTTTGCCGATGAGACCTTCGATCGGGTCTACTCCATGACGGCCCTTGAATTCGTCGCCGATGCCCAGCAGGCGATCGACGAGTTGACCCGGGTGACGCGTCGCGGCGGCATCATCGTCGTCACCACGTTGAACAGTCTCAGCCCCTGGGCGCACCGCAGGAAAGAGAAAGCGGCGGCCGGACACTCGTTGTTTACCGCCATGACCTTTCGCTCACCTCAAGAGATGAGCCGTCTGGTACCCGGTCCCGTCCGGATCAGCACGGCTGTCCATTTTGCCAAAGATGAAAGTCCGCACCGCGCTGTAGAGTTGGAGCGACAGGGACGAGAAGAACAGAGAGATACCGGGGCCATGCTGGCCATGAGCTGGCAGAGGCCCTGATTTTTTCCTGGGAATCGGCCGTTGGCGGCAGAGACCGGGACAAGCTTTACAGAGAGGTTGTCGGAGGAGACACATGATCACTGAAAGTTTTATTCGCACCATGGAAGAGATTGTCGGCAAGGAATATGTGAAACATTCCCATGCCGATAGAGAGTTGTATTCCTACGACGCCTCGGTCGTCCCTGCCGACATGCCGGGGTTGGTCGTTTTTCCCGCCACCACGGAAGAGGTGTCGAGCGTGTTGCGCGAAGCGCACCGGGCCGGCGTGCCTTCCGTTTCGCGCGGTTTCGCCACCAACCTCTCCGGAGGGACGATCAGTCACTCCGGTCTGGTGGTGGCCCTTGCCCGCTTCGACAAAATCCTGGAAATCCATCCGGAGAGCCGTTATGCAGTGGTGCAGACCGGGGTCACCAACCTTGAGTTGCAGGAGGCGGTGGCACCGCTCGGCATGTTCTCC
>JAUVWB010000365.1 GCA_030604345.1 Desulfofustis sp.
ACGGCGTCGGCGGCGTAGGTCTCGATGGCGCCGTTGATCATGTTGCGCACCACGATGCCGCGGGCCCGACCGTTGACCACCACCACGTCCATCATCTCCCGCCGGTTGTACATGGTGACCCCGCCTTTGCCGATCTGACGGGATAGGGCGGAATAGGCGCCGAGCAGCAATTGCTGTCCGGTCTGTCCACGAGCGTAAAAGGTCCTCGACACCTGGGCGCCGCCAAAAGAGCGATTGGCCAGCGAACCGCCATATTCGCGAGCAAAGGGAACGCCCTGAGCAACGCACTGGTCGATGATATTGGTCGACACCTGGGCGAGGCGGTAGACATTTGCTTCCCGGGCCCGAAAGTCGCCGCCCTTGATGGTATCGTAAAAGAGGCGAAAAACCGAATCTCCGTCGTTCTGATAGTTCTTGGCGGCGTTGATGCCGCCCTGGGCGGCGATGGAGTGGGCCCGCCGCGGGGAGTCGTGGAGACAAAAGGCGTCCACCTTGTAACCGAGCTCCGCCAGTGTCGCCGCCGCCGAGGCGCCGGCCAGCCCGGTACCGACGACGATGATCCTAAATTTACGGCGATTGGCAGGATTGACCAGTTTGCAGGCAAACCGGTGAGTATCCCATTTGTCCGCCAGAGGTCCTGATGGTACGTTAGGGTTCATTTCCATGATTCAACCTTTCTTGTGTGGTATGACACCGTGCCGGGGAAAACCGGTTCGGTAGGGAGTTTTCTTTCCGATCAATACGACGCACCGGCACCCGTCATGAAATAGATGGGGATGCCGCCGAAGATAACGAGAAAAGCGACCGGAACCGCGACGGTCAGGACGCTGATCAGGCAATTATAACGAGGATGATTGACCCCGAAGGTCTGCAGCATGCTCCAAAAACCATGGTTCAGGTGAATGGCCAGGGCCACGAAGGAAATAATATAGAACAGGCTGTAGAAGAAGCCGCTCAGGTACTCCTTGACCAAAACGCTGATCTGTACGTCGGATGGTACCGCCACGCCGAAACCGAAGACATGGACGATGAGAAAGAGCAGGATGAACAGGCCGGTATAGGGCATGGTGCGCGACGCGAAGGTGTTTTCCACGACTCTGGCCTGGACGTTATAGCGGGCACTGGTCTTGCGCTTCTCAAAAAAGAGCATGATACCGAATCCGACGTGGGCCACCAGGACCACCAGCAGGCCGAGACCAAACAGCAGGACGAGAACGGGAAAACTGTGCAGCGTGTCGGCATAGATTTGAAAATATTTGCTGCCCATGTATATTGCGGCGTTGCCGAACGCGTGGACGGCGAGAAACGAGATGAGACAGAACCCGGTGAAGGCCATGACCGCTTTTCTGCCGAGCGACGAGTTGACAAAGGAGATGAACCACATGACTATTTTCCTCTCTGGTCTTAAAAAGATGGGGGACGGCTTCGATAAACAGGGACATATTTCTATATCCCGAACAAAATGAAAAGGTTCTTTTGGCACCTTTTGATCAAAAAATTTGATGGTTGTCGGTGTTCATGTGCTGCCGATGATTATCGTTTGCAAAGAAAACCATGAATAATTCGCATCTCTGTTCGGCGTTGTTGTTCGATCTCGATGGCACATTGATCGATTCGCTTGAAGATATTGCCGATGCGGTGAACGAGACCCTCGGTCTGTTCAATCTGCCGCTACACCCCCTGGATGCGTATCGCCGGTTTGTCGGCGACGGCGTCCAGATGCTGCTCCGTCGGGCCCTGCCGCAACCGCTGGCAGAGCGACCACCGGAGCGATTTGTGGAAGTGTTTCAAGAGCTCTACCGAGCCCATCTGAACCGTAAGACCAGACCGTATCGAGGGGTTGCCGATGCCCTGCAACAGCTTCAGCAGCGCTCGGTCCCGCTGGCGGTTCTGTCCAACAAACCCGATGAGTTTGCCAAGCTCTGCGTGAGCCGGTTCTTCCCGGGTATTTCGTTTTCTCAGGTTTTCGGCCAACGCGATGGTGTGCCCCGTAAGCCTGATCCGGCGGCGGCGCTCCGTATCGCTCAGGCGTTGCAGGTGCCGGCGGAGCGCTGCGGCTTTGTCGGCGATTCCGCCGTTGATATGGCCACCGGCAAGGCGGCCGGCATGACCTGCATCGGGGTCGAGTGGGGGTTTCGCGAGCGGGCCGAATTGGAAGCGGCCGGCGCTGACGTGATAATCGACCAACCGGAGGCGTTACTTCATTATGCCGATGTCTCTCACTGAATTCGAGCCTTTGCTCGGTTTACTGCTGCCGCCGTTGCTGGGAGCGTTTATCGGTTATCTCACCAATCGCATCGCCATCCGGATGTTGTTCCGGCCGCTCAGGCAGTGGCGGATCGGACCGTTTCGGGTGCCCCTGACCCCGGGTGTGATCCCGTCCAAGCGCCACCAACTGGCGGAAAACATCGGAGCCATGGTGGGAGAGCAGTTGCTCACCAGCGATGAAATCAACAAGGCGCTGCAGCGGGAAGCGTTTCAGGAGCACCTGGCCG
>JAUVWB010000006.1 GCA_030604345.1 Desulfofustis sp.
GGTGGTTGACCACCAGCAGTCGTGCATTGCCGGCCTTGCGCCGCAGGCGATTGATGAAACAGTCGCCGGATTCAGGACATTCCCCGCCCAAGCATTGATGGGACAGTGCCGAGATTCGCGGCCACAGCGGCGACCGGTCGGTCAGCCAGGCAAGCTCGGCCCGATCACCGGTGTCAGTGGTCTCAAGCCATTTTTCGATCCGCTCCCCATCCTGATCTTCGAGCAGCGACTGTTGCGGATGACTGCGAAACTGATACCATCGATGAAGGCAGAGATAGTTCTGCCTGCCTTTCACGCAGAGGGCGCCGATATCATGACCGATGATGCGGGACAGCAGCGGGATTTCCTTGTCCACCAGCTGATCCTGCAAGTTGATGGTGGCGGTGGAGACAACCACTCGTTTTCCGGAAAAGACTGCCGGCACCAGGTAGGCCAAACTCTTGCCGACCCCGGTTTCCGCTTCCACCACCAAGACCTGGGCATAGTCGGCCTGTCCGGCGGTTCCCCGAGGCCGAACCTGAAGCAAGGCCTCCACCGCTGCCGCCATCCGCACCTGATCGGCGCGCGACTCATAACCGGCAAGGCGTTGCGCCAAAGGTCCGTCTGCTGAAAAGAACGCCTGTACCGATTGTTCCATATCTGTGTCCGAAAGAAGCTATGGGATCGAAGTCACGGTTCGACCCGACCCCGCCGAGCTACCAGTTTATACGATTTTTATTTTTATTTTTCAACCAAACCGGTACACTGAACGCAGCTGGATGGGCAAGAATCACGGCGGGGGCGACGGCGGCCATCCCCTGATTCCCTGCTTATCCGAGCACGCCTTCCTAAAACCTGCCATCATTTTTCGGTATATGCTTCCATGGTTGAGCTGTTGCCACCCGTAGGACAGGATACCGCGACTTCCCCAGAACGACTTGTCGATGACAACGAGACAATTGTTATCGTTGACGATTCCCCCGAAATAGCCGTGCTGCTCAGGGCTTATCTGAGCAAACACAACCTGCCGTCGCGAGCCGCCGCCTCGGCCGCCGAGCTGTTTCACATCATCGATGAACAGAAGGTCGCCCTGGTGCTGCTCGATATCGGCCTGCCCGATCGAGGCGGCAACGAGATCCTCAGCGAGTTGGTACATCACGATCCCGATCTGGGTATCATCATGGTCACCGGAACCACCGACCTGGAGACGGCCCTCCATTGCCTGCGTCTCGGTGCCGACGACTATCTGACCAAACCGGTCAATATCGAGCAGTTTCACTATACCGTAGCCAAGACCCTGCGAAAGCGGCGGTTGGCCATCGACAACCGCCGCTTTCAGGAAAAGCTGCAGCTTACCAACCTGCGCACCCAGTTTCTGCATCAGCTCAACCGGAAGATGAACTCCGCCTATCTCATCGCCCGGGAGCTCCAAGGCGTTCTCCAGACCATTCTCATCGGCATCACCTCCGAGGAAGGGCTGCGCTTCAACCGGGCCTTCCTGGCCCTGTTCGATAAAGCGGAAACCATGTTGCAGGGAGAACTGGCGATCGGGCCCGGCAGCAGGGAAGATGCGGCCGAGGTATGGAACGAAATCAAACGCAAGAATCTGAAGCTGCAGGATCTTTTTTCGACGGTGTTTGCCGACTCGTTCAAAAAGGATGTCATCGTCAACGAGATTGTCCGCTCACTGGTGGTACCGGCCTCATTCGTCCAGCATCCGTTGATGCACGCCTGCCGTCATCGGAGTTCGATCCTGGTCAGGCAGGGCCAAGCGGACATAGCGATCCCCCACGAGTTGATCGAGACCCTCGGAGAAGACAGTTTCGTCATCGTCCCGCTCTTTTCTCCAAGCAAGGCGCTTGGGGTCATCATAGCGGACAACTTCGTCACCCGGCAATCGATCAACCAGGCCGACATTGAAGCATTGGAGATCTTCGCCGGACAGGCAAGCCTGGCCATTGAGCACTCGCGGCTCTACACCGATATGCAATCCAAGATCGACGAGTTGGAGCTGGTTACCCAGGAACTGGAAAAGAGCAAGGACCTGCTCATCGAAGCGGAGCGTTATTCGGCCCTTGGCCATATGTCTGCTCAGCTGGTGCACACGTTGCGCAACCCGATCACCTCCATCGGTGGTACCGCCCGGCTCCTCAGCAAACGAATACCGGATGAGGAAAACAAGAAATTTCTCGACGTGCTGGTCAAGGAAACCAGTAAACTCGAGGCGACCCTTACCGACCTGTTCAGCTTTGTCGGCAGAAACGAGCTGGTCAAATCGCCGCAGACTCTCTTTTCTCTGATCCGTAGAAGTGTGATGATCTTTTACGGAGCGATGAAGAAGAGCTCCATCATCTATGACATCGACCTGCAAGGGGAGGACCCGATCCTGCATATTGACAGCGAGAAAATCAGACAGGTATTCGTTCACCTCATCAAAAACAGCATCGAGGCGATGCCCGACGGTGGAATACTGGAAGTCCGCTGCTGGCAGGAGAACAACTCGGTACTGATTGCCATCCGTGACACCGGTATAGGCGTCGACGTGCACAATCTACACCGGGTCACCGACCCGTTCTATACCACCAAGACCTATGGTACCGGCTTGGGACTTACGTTAGTCGAACAAATCCTCGAACAGCATGGCGCCGACTTTTCTCTGACACCGAGCAAGCCAACCGGGATGACAGCTCTGATCCGGTTCAAAAAGGACCACTAACCCTTTCAGCCGTCCCGTTGCCAGGAGGCAAGCACCGCCGACAAGGAAACTGTCGCCGCGCAGAGCAACGTGGCCTGAAACGAGTCCATGAAGACAGGGCTTTGCTCCGGTCGGTAGTCATACAACTCGCCTCCCCCGGAAAACCAGCCGAACCAGGCGGCAAAAACGATGCCGGCAAAGGCCGCTCCGCAAAGCATTCCCAGGTTCCGAGACGTGGCCAGCAGGCCGGCAGTGACGCCGGCATCGTCATCTTTAATCCGGGCCAGCAGAGAGGCGGTATTCGGGGCCAGAAACATCGATTGCCCCATCCCCAACAGCACCAGCTTCCCGCACATCACCACGAGCGGCGTATCCGCCTTGGTCATGGCCAGCAGGAGCAGGCTGACAAAACAGACCAACAACCCCCCGGTGGTCAGATGACGACCGCCGAACCGATCGTAAAGCGCCCCCGATGCCGGAGAAACGACAAACAGGCTCAGCGGAACAGCCATCATCACCAAGCCGATCAGATCCGCCGACAACCCACGCACATAGTCCAGATAGAAGGGCAACAGCACCAACACGACAAAAAGCGAGCCAAACGATACGGCGGCGGTGAACAGGCCGATATGATAATAACTTTTGGCAAAAAGATGGAGCGGCAAGAGCGCCGGTGTACGCACCCGCTCCGACCAGACAAACAAGGCAGCCACCACCAGCAACCACAGCGCGCCGCCAAGACCGAACCGCCAATTGCACTCGGGCAGAAAATGAGCGTAGAGAATCAACGACACGACCAGGACCACCCATAATACTGCTCCGGTAAAATCAAAGCGTGGATTGGCCGCCGCGCCTTTCGACAGGTCAACTCCTTTGATCAGCCGGTAACCGAAAACGAGGATGGCCATGCGGATCGGGACCGTAACCAAAAAGATCCTCCGCCAGGAATAGGCAGTGATGAGCATACCGCTGACGACCGGCCCGGTCATCAGCCCCGCCGAAGTCGCTATGCCGACCAATCCGAGGCCGCGGCCGAGTTCCCGGCGAGGGAATGCGTCCCGGATGATTCCCGGCCCGGAGGCCACCATCATCGCGGCACCGAGTCCTTGAAAAAACCGGACACTCACCAGGACCCAGAGGTGTGGCGCCAGCGAGCAGCAGATCGAGGCCACGGTAAAGACCCCGATGCCGATCAGGTAGACGGTATCCTTGCCGAGACGATCGGAGGCCATCCCCCAGAACAACAAAGTGACGGTGATGGTCAGCAGATAGATGAGCACCACCCACTGCACAGCAACGAGCGGTGCGGAAAACGTGCGCATGATCGAGGGCAGGGCCACATTGATCATGCTGCTGTCCATGGTGCTGAGAAATACGCCGCCCCCACCGAGCAGCAACATCCGCCATTTCACGTCTGCCTCTTGGCTCATCTGGGAATCTTGAAAAATTGCCGTTTGGCCCAAGCTTATCGCTGAGCAATCACATATTATCCTAGCAATATCATGTACATGCCTGCGGCAAAATGTTCGTGCGCGCCTCGATCTTGAACGTAATTTCTCATTTCTCAGGTTCCCCCTCTGTCTTGCCACAATCGTTCCATGACCGGGCCATCCGTCCACCTTCAGACTAATCAACGGGAGTCACAACGAACCGTGACGATGATCACCGTGACCGAAAAGGCTGGCCGGTTTTCCCTCCGGCTGCTACGCGGCGATCTGCCGATTGTAGGCTGAATCCGGCGGAGGCGCAATGCAAGACAGGCCCCACCGATCCATTTGTCTCCAAGAGGTTTGACCGACGGTCACACACGATCTGTCCGGAAAAGCAGCGGGGCATTTCATGCCACAGGCGGTCAAGCGCCCCGATATCGGCAGTGCACCGACTGGTTTTCGCACGAGGGTTGAGGTTAAAGTTTGTTTCATTTGGGTAAGGGTTGTGTTATAAAATGTGGCTCGGGTGGGCTTCGCACCTCTGGTGTACACCGATTTGAAACCGAGTTCACCGGATGTCTGGAAGGCAAGATACGGTATCAATGCCTTGCCGCCTCGGTCCCAGCCGTCCACCACTGCAACGCAACCCACCAGATAATCCAATTCTTTCGTGTTGTTTATGAGCACCGCCCCATCATCGGCTGAATACGAAATAAAGTACGTACTCGCCAACGAGCGCGCCCGCTCCCTCCGCCACTACCTTGCCAAGAGATATTGCGCAGACGGTGACTACGCCGCCGGCTACATCTCCAGCATTTATTTTGATACGGCCGATCTCTCGCTTCTGGACGAAAAACTCAACAGCGATTACCTCAAAATAAAGGTACGGCTGCGCTGGTATGGCTCTACCCCGGCATCTCCCCCTGCCCCACCTTTTTTCCTCGAGGTGAAACGAAAAATCGGCAGCACCCGCAAGAAGACCAGAAAGAGTTTCGTGAACGGTATTGAGACGCTTCTTCAGCCACTCCATCACCCGGACTTTTTCAGGTTCACCACCATCCTCGGCGAAGCCGGAGAATATTCAGGCAAACCGCTGTTTCCCGTGCTGCAGATCAGTTACTTCCGGACGCGCTATATCGACCCTTGCTCAGGCACCCGTTTTGCGGTCGATAGCGACATCCATGTCCCACGAATCAACCGCCGATTTGTTGCCAGGTGCAACGGACAACCGCTGTCCACAGCAGTCTTCGAGTGTAAAGGCCACTCGCCTCTGCTCCCCGATTGGCTCACCCACATCAACGCGCTGGCCGATTGCAGGAAAGACGCATTCTCCAAGTATGCCGCCTGCCTTTTGACAACAGCCTGAAAGATTCCTTTTAACAGTGAACACCATGGACCCACAACGCATCGATTGGTACTCGGTTCTCTCCGGTTTTGGCAGTAAGAGCATGAACGAAATCGGCTTTATACCATTTTTGGGGATCATGGGCATTTCCCTGTTGTCCTCCCTTTTCATCGCGCTGCTCTACGTCCGCTTTTTCCAACCCCGCTCGACGGGGAGCCTTATTTATCGCGCCTTTCCGCTGCTGGGCATTTCGATTACCGCCATTTTCATCGCCATCCAGTTTTCGCTCCCCCTCTCGCTCGGCCTGCTCGGGGCCCTGTCCATTGTCCGTTTCCGTACGCCGATCAAGGAGCCGGAAGAGATCGGCTTCATTATGCTGGTTGTGGCCACCTCTCTGTGCGCCGCCACTTTTAACATTCTTTTTCTGTGCATCATCCTCGGAGTTGCAGTCATCGCGCTGTTGATCATGCGTTTCGGGCGCCCTTATCTGATGGTCAATGATAACAGTGGTATGGTCATTCTTGAAATCCCGTCACCGCTGTATCATGAACGCAACCGGGAGTTGTTCGACACGCTGAGTACCCATATTCCCTCCGGTCGCCTGGACAGCGTTGCGGAAAACGACGGGCAAGCGGTCATTTCCTATAATTTCCAAAAGGTCAAACAAAGCAGCCTTCTCGACCTCAAGGCCCTGTTCAACAACCACTATCCATCCGCAACTCTGAACATCTTTTACAACAACAATCAAGCATTGTGACATGGCGGCACGCACGCGACGAACATTCTTGCCAGGAGTCCGTGAGCTCGTTGCCCCGCTGCTGCTCGTGGCTGCTTTTCTTGGCCTCGCCCTCTTCTGTCAATATTTCACCGCCGGCCTGACCATTCACCTGGAGATAACCGCTGCCCAAGACGATATCCTGCAAGTCTATTGGCGCCATCAAGACGACTCTTTTCAAGGTGAAAGGTCGCTCCAAGCCACCCTACGAGGTGATGAACTCACGGTCTTCAGGGCCACCTTGCCCATGGCCGTCAACATCGACTACATACGACTCGACACCGGTCTAAAACCGGGCACGGCGATCCTATCGAAGGCCGAAGTTGCCTATGGATTCAACTCTCGACTCGATCTTCTCCAGTGGCTCCGCGACTTCGGCCCGGTCAGTACGTCGCAGGTACGGCTGCAGCAGCAGGACAACCACCTGGTGCTCCAATCGCAGGGAAACGATCCATTCATCGAAGTACCGACTCCCATCAGAAAGCGCGATATCTTTACCTGGAACGCGCCATTGCTCGTTGCCGCCGGTATCGGGTTGCTTCTTTGCCTGCTTTTCCAGCAAGATCTGCTGAAGGGAGCCAAGAACCAGGGCTGGCTGCAGATTTCCCTCTCCGATGGAGCGCACCTGGTTGTTCCCGATTGTGCCGGAACCGACTACCGGGTTGGCCCTCACCTATCCCGCCAGGTAAGCGGTCAAAAAGCCACCTATGGCATAAGGGTTGCCAACCTCGAGCCGGCTCTGGTAGCAGATCTGTTGCATCGTTTCAAGCAGGCTAACGGCTCCGCCACCATCCGCTTTCAATACCAGCGGGCCGGAGACATATGAGGAACCGGATGCGTTTTCGCTGCTCCACCTCTGTTCTCCTGATTCTCATCGGCCTCCTTGTCGGGCTTGGTGCTCTGGCGCTGGAGAAGTTCGAGGGGTTTGCCCGACTGAAAAACGCGCTGCAGACCACCTCGGTCGGCTCCGGGATGATGGATTATGGTACGCTGGGGAGCATTCTTAAACGGCTCCACCTGGTCGCGCCCGAGCCCACCAACTATGAACGATTTCCCGCTGCTCATCAGTCAGATGAAGAACTTGAAGTACATGTCTTTCAAAAGAAACGGCGGGTGGAGGAATATGCCTATGGTGCCACCACAGCCCATGAACGAGCTTTTCGCTCATCGGCGGTGATTCACAACCTGCGGCCTGATTCAAGCCAATGGCCGATTATTTCTATCGTCGTCGACGATGACTTCCTGCACGACCCAGACACCGGCATCATGGTCAACAGGGAGCAAAAGGGTGGGGAGTGGGAGAGAATTGCCGAGGTGTCTTACGCCGAACAGGGCAAAGTGCTCTTCGAGACCCATGCGGGAATCCGAATGCACGGCGGAAAACGGTTGACCACGGGCGAATTCACTCCCGGCTTTCGCCTCTATTTCCGGAGAAAGTATGGGCTTGAACAGGTACCAAACGGACTCATCCTTCCTGACCTGCCGGTCCCGCTCCGCACGGTCGTGTTGCAGACCAGCGCCTGGCCACCCGGTTACCCGCTCAATAACCCCATCGCCTATGATATCGCCCGGCAGATCGGCTGCGAGGCACCGGAAACTCGTCTGGTCTCCATTTATCTGAACGGGAAACCATACAGTCTCGGTTTTGCCACCGAACACCTGAGCCACCGCCAATGGGGGCAACGACTCGATGGCGCAGACTACTTCTTCGTCAAATACCGCAGCAAGAACTCAGAAAGAGACCTGGTGTCCTACCGCGAGAAACTCGGTACCGCCCTCGACGAAGGGGCCATCTTGAACATGGAGCAGGTGGCAGGGCGGATGGATCTTGACAACCTCACCGCTCAGATCCTGGCCTGGGCCTTCTGCGGTACCGGAGACTATTGCCAGGGCGTAGCGGTCGGCAGGCGCGACGATCCTGCCAGCCGGCTGTTTTATCTCACCTGGGACATGGACCACAGCTTCTGGGACGGTTCTGCCCGCACCTACGGATTCGATCGCCGCCATTGGCAACAACCCGCCTTGGAGGGTTTTCTCGAGCACAAGGACAAACGTCGGATCTGCTGGCGAACATATATCTTCAACCGCTTGTTTTACCATGACCCTGCCTATCGGGATCATTTCCTGCAACGGTTGAACGAAACCTTGAATCACCGGCTGTCACCTTCTTTCCTGCGCGAACGGCTCGATTATTATCGGCACATGCTCGCCACTTCCGGTCAGCCGCACGCTGATTATCGGGACATGCTGAGCAGCTTCTTCGAGAACCGCTCATCTTTCATCTATGCCGAATTGCATGATCTGTTCTCGATCCCGCCGCCCTCCTCCTGTTCAATTTCCTTTCCGGAAGGTCTGGCGGTTCTCATCGACGGGTACGAATACCGGGCTCCCTATCAGGGGTTCTATTACCCCTCCAGCCCGGTTTCGGTCACCCTCCCTGATTCACTCCCCGATTCGCTGCGGGCCGTGTGGCGGGTCAATGGAGCGCAGGTGGAGCAACCACGGCTGCAGCTTCGGCTGGACGGCAACACCGCTATAGAACTGCTCGTAGTGCCGGCCTCGACACCAGAATCGCCGGCCTCCACGCAGTGAACCGCGACGATGGTACCGCTCGTGCCCGCTTCCTTGAGTTGACCGAAGGCGACACGGTATCTATCGTATAGGTGGCTCTTCGTCGTTTCAAGTGGATTTGAGCAGATTACCGACCGGTGAGGCGATCAGGTAAATCATGCTGATAAATGTCTGTGGATTCCGATACCCTCTTGCCCGAGCTTTGGCTGCCTGGAAAATGCTGTTCAAGCCCTCCAGGCGAGCATTGCTGTGGCCCGACTGCCAGCGTGATTCAATCGCTTGGCGGTGCCTGATTACCGTCTCGATTGCGGAGATGATCGGCTTTAACATCGGTGATCTCGTCAAACCGGTCTCTGCCATGCACAGCAGAAAATTGCTTAAGCGCCACTTGGCGGCCTGTGGAGTTGCTGCTCTTCGTACCCAGCGCAACCGCTCTTTTACCCGCCAGGCGATGGCCGTGAAAAAGTCCATCGACTCGAGTTCTGCCAGGGCCTGCCGTTCATTCTCGCTGAGGGTGGTGGATTCCTCGTTTTTCAAGACGGCCCACCGTGTTGCCTTTGGCAACCGCTTCTTCCTGGCCTCCAAGACACGGACTCTGTTAACCGCCTTGGTGAAGATTTGCACGACATGGAACCAATCGACCGTGATCTCTGCCGCAGAGAAATGCTTCTTGATACCGGATAGAAACGGCCTGGACATATCGCACGTCACTTCCAGGATATTGTCGGCAGAGCCACCGTGCTCGGCGAGGAAACGCTTGAAGTGGCGAATCGTGTCCTGGCCTTTACCGGGGACGGCGAAAACGACCGGATTCTTTTGCTGGTCCAGGTCGATGAACACGGTCACATAGTTGTGTCGTTTCTTTGCCGAGGTTTCATCAAGACCAATGGCTTTGAGTTCACTCAGATCTAGTTTTGCCAGGCTTTCCGAGACGTAATGAGACACGATGCGCCACAGCTTTTTATCAGGGATCTGGATGATCCGGGCCGCAGCCAGTACCGGCATCTCGCGCACCAGCAAGAGTGCGGCTTGCTCGAACAGCAGGGTGAACTTGCTGCCCGTGCGCGCCCAGGGCACGGTGATTCTTTGGACCCCATGGTTGTTGCACATGATCCGCGGCACGTCGGCAGTGATATAACAGTGGTGCTGGAAGAAGTTGAGATGCCGCCAGGTCATTTCCTTGAAGTCATGGGCTTTGCACAATTCTCCGCACTCAGGGCAGGGAAACCTGCTCCCTCGTGGAGCGGCCAGGGTGATCCGCAGTTCATGGGGCGTGCACTCGGTGTTCAGCGTTTGACCGGTGATTTCCCAGGGTTTCTCTACTCCAAGGCCTAATGCTATGATATCGTTACCGTTCATGCGTTTCTCCTCGCGATTTCGTGTGGATTTGATCTTATGATATCAAATCCACACGAAATGACGAGGAGCCGTATAGGTTACGTCTCAGTAACCCGCCAACGCCCGAGCAGAGCGAGACTTCTCCCGCTTTCTGAATAACCGGACGCAATCTACCAGCAAGGAGCCATCACCATGAAACATCGCCTTATTGCACCTATGGTCCTTTTTTTCGTGTCAACGGGATTTTTGCTGTCGTGTCAACCCCTGTCCAGTTTCTACGTGGGCAAGCACTACGACCCCGCCACCACCATCCCGCTGGCGCTTCCGGGTCCCCAGGAAGGGACCTGGGAGAATTTCGAAATGAGTATTTCCTACCGGTATCAGGCCGGCGAGGTATTCTCCGTTACCGGGACCGCTCTACTCGGCCGCCATTACCGTGATCTGTACCAATGGGTACAACAGATGGATCTTTATCTGTTCCTGCTCGATGACAGGGCCCGGGTCCTGACAACCGAAAGAATCGTCCAACTGGCCGGGGTGGACGCCCAGTCAACCTTTCCTTTTGCAGTAGAGATGGCGCTGCCGTTACCGGCAGAAGCAAGCCAGATCGCGTTCGGCTACGACGTGCGCGTCTCCGGCAGTGATCCTGATCCTTCCGGTGGATCGGCCTGGTTTTACAAGTTGCCGTTAGCCAGTCGTCCCTGAAAAGTTCGGGGTAAAAAAAAGCCCGCTGCCGGAGCAGCGGGCTTTGTGAAGATACTACTAAAAATCAGGATTAGAAGGTCACGAAGAGACCAACACCGGCCTGGAAGTCATCGGCGTCTTCACCTTCGATCTCGGCGCTCAGGTACTGAACCTGTGCCTGCAGACTGGTGTTTGCCATAACTTCGTAGCTGGCACCGGCTGCCACGGCGATGGCGTCGGCATCAACGATATCATCGTCCTCTACGGTCAGGTAACCGACGGAAGCACCAACATTCAGGGCATCGCTCAGCTTGGCGAAGGCCTTCAGGGTAGCACCCATCACACCAGCGCCAGCGCCGGTCCAGTCAAACGGACGACCAAGCGCGATCTGCTCGTTATCCAATTTGGTGCCGACATCCCATACCGGGTCAAAACCGTCGAAGTCACCGGTGGCGCCGTTGCCCAGGTTAACATACTGGAATTCGTTATCATCAGCAGCCTGAGCATACCACAGAGCCGGCTGAATGGTGACGGTGTCGGTGACGGCCAGGTTGGCGGCCAACCAGCCCTGAATTCCGGTAGCATCGGTGGTGGCGTCGTGATCGCCGGTGAAGAAGTTGACCTCACCGAGGATGGTAGCCATGCCGAGACCAGCGGAAGCGAAGGCGCCGAATGCATAGACATCGCGATCAACAAAGGTGTCTCCACCGGTATAACCGGCAGCGAAGAACTCGGTTTTTACGTTCTCACCGAAGGACGGAGAAACGGAAACACCATACAGCAGGGCATCATCGGCGTCCTGGGCGGCAACGGCCGGAGTTGTCGCGGTGGCAACAACGGTGCCATCGTCATCAAGCATGAAGAAGGCTTTTACCGGAACAGCTCCTTTCACGTTGATCACGATACCGTTATCCTGGGCGTTCACCGCAGAAGTCGGGCTGAAGGCTGCATATACCAGACCAGCCTGGATATTGAACATGCCCTGGGTCAGATCGATATAAGCGCGGTCCCATTGCATGGAGTTGCCGTCGGCAGGAATACGGCCAGAACCGAAACCATCATAGCGACCCCATACCGCTTCCGTGGCATCCATACGGAAGACCACGTTGACATTCTCAGCGGCCTTGATTTTACCCATGATGCGCATACGCTGATCGGCATAAGCATCGTCACGACCGGACGTATCCTCGTCTACCACCCAACCACGAACGCGCATTTCACCGCTCAGGCTAAGGCGTTCTTCAGCAATCGCCGGTACGGCTGCAAGACCAACCAGAACCGGCACTGCAACAAGCGCTTTCATCATTTTTTTCATTGTTTTTCCTCCAAAACGGGGGGTTTTCGTTGCGCCCACCGCAGTGGGCCTTACCAATCTTCTCTGTCTCCACTTCCCGGTTGGTGCGCCGCCTGCGCCGCCTGGACGCCTACAATGGAGGCCCGGAAATTACTAATGAATCTATATACCCGACCCCCCACCATGTCAAGTTTTTTTTACCTTTAGTAAAAAAAATTATACTGGCAGGGTCGTTCCGTTTCCCACCGAAAAACAACCTGCTGCCCCATCGCATGAACGTCTCGGTACACAAGAGGCCGATTCGACGTCATCGATTGCGGCCGCTATTGAACCATTTTCATCTCATAGGCCAGAATCCGGGTGTTGTCCCCGCCCGGTAAAAATCGGCGCCACAGGGCTTTCTCCGGCAGCTGCGCGACGTACAAACGGTTAAGCGCCGTCGCCCCATCCACCTCTGGACCGGCCTTCGGTTCAAAGACATAGTCGGCCACATAGCCGGGAATATGATTGGTCCGCCATAATTCACGCAAGCCGCCCCCTTGCCAACTCAAGCAGGCCACCGAACCGCCGTCGAAAGTACGCATGTTCGGCAGGTACTTGCTGATGACGTCCACCTCGTTGGTGACCACAACGACCTCCGGCAACCCGTCGCCGGTGATATCTTTAACATCCAATCGTCCGGGAATATAAACAAGTTGAGGAATATCCTGCTCGCGGCCGCTGTCGAAGGTACCCGGCTCCTCGTCGTTGGCCAGCGGCGGCCCGAAATAGCTGAGACTGCCGCCATAATTGGCGTTACTGACCCAGATTAGATTCTGGTCCTGGTCATAGAGGAGCAACCGTTGCTGACGGTCGACCAGGGCCGTTTCAATGGCGTTATCGCCGTTGAAATCGGCAAAAACGAAATCAAACAGATTGGTGCCGAGCGGCAGCGGAACCCGTCCGGTCCGTTCCAGGCGACCGGATTGTCGATCCAACTGCAGCTGATAGACACCGGGGGACAGATAGAGATCGGCGGCCTCGCTACTGGCTCGCTGACCGACCAGTACCATCCCTTTGCCCGGCCAGGACAACGGCCGGATGTACCAGTCCAGCCGCTCATGCACCGGCTGCAAAGAAGCTGAGCCATCCCAGGAAAAAATCGCCGAAGCTGCGGAACGCCCGATATTTCCCGAGACAAAAAGCAGCGATGACGATTCTTCTTCCAAGCGTGCGATATTGATCACATGAATTTTCATGGTCACCGGTAATTCATACTCGGCTACCTGTTGAAATCGTTGTTCTGCAAAGTGAAAGACCAACAGCTTGTAGCGAGACGCCACCACCAGATCGGCAACACCGTCCCCGTCGAGATCCCCCAAGGCCATGGACTCCACGTCAATCGGCAACGGCGAACTACGGCGCACCCCGCGCGACTGGAATCGTTCGTCCTGTTCACCGAAAAGCGTTGTACCGCTATACAGTCCCTTTTTATAATCACGTTCGGGGTGGGGGGTCTGAAAGGCATCCGCGGGCTTTACGGTGGCCTGATCTCCTGCAACCGGCGATTCGGCAACCGCTTTGAGGCGGATTCCGATATCGCCGGCCAAGGCCGTGACGGCCGGCAAGACGGCATCGATTTCACCCACCGTAAAACCGAGTTCCTGCGGTTGATCCGCCGTGCTCGCATAAAGCTTGAGATCAACACGAATATCCGGACCACTGGAGATGATAGCCCCTTTTGCCAGCCAGTTCGCCTGATAGCGCTGCAACACCTGTCGATGGTCACCAGCCAGTACTTGCTTGCTGATCAGCTCTTGCTCCGTGCCATCGAGGGCCGGAGCAATCACCGTGATCGCCTCCTGACGCGCCAACCGGCTGGTCAGCATCTGCCGAACCGCATCATCGAGATAGTGCAACGGCCCGGCCTCGGTGGCGGTAAAAGGCAGCAACAGAACCGTCTGGGAATCTTGCCCTTCTTCAGCCTGGAGGAGCGACCAGGAGCAGATCACGATGATCATGCTGATCAATCCTTGGAAAACCATTCTCATAGTGCACCTGTAAAGGAAACGAGCTTTTAAGGATAGAGAGCCCACTAACGGGATAGCATCGGAAAGAAAATGTGATGTTAATGCATCTCCTGCAGAACTGCAACAAAAGCCCCGGTCGCACCGGGAGCAATCAATGAGAGTCTCGCGTGTCGGCACTCGGATCGGCAGGCCGTGCCTCGATCCTGCCGTCCATTTCCCCCTTGACTTTTCCCCGTCAACGTCTCATATATAAGTTGTGTAAAAATTTTTGTACTCTCGTGACGCCCATGTTCAGCCATACCGACATGAAACAGACCACTCTTTCACAACGTATGCATCCCTCGGTGATCATCCTGGCCGTGATGGCGGCGGCATTGCTTCTGCCTTCTCGCGCGTTTGCCGAGGAAGCGGCAGAAATCACTCCCTACAAGATCACCGGTTACCTGTTTGATTACCACGCCGTGACCGAATCTGCCGAAGGGTTGAGCCTCGCCACCGAGCGCTTTAAACCGTTGATGATCACCAGTAGCGCCACCGATCTGTTCGGCCCCGATCCTTTTACCGATCGCCTTCTGACGTCATCGAGCAAATCAAGGCCGCCGCGCGGCTTTGCCGTGGCCGCTGAATATCTGGCCACCCCCGACCTCGCCTTCCACGGCGCGATCGGAGTCACCAAAGGCAACTGGGACGCCGACGCCGCCCTGGAGACCGAATCGAGCTGGGAGGCCAATATCGGTGTCGTCTATCGTCTTTTCAACTCCCTGTCTTACCAGGTACATTTCGGTTACATGGATACCGGCGACCTGTTCAAGGTTTCCGACACCTATTCGGAAATCGAGTCGATCATCATGGTCAGCAATCAGCTGACGCTCAGCTTCTGATTCCCGCCATCTTGTGCTTCCCCGATGCTCAGGCTTTGCGGCGCTGCAGGCCGAGTTTTTTCATCACGAGTTGGAGATCCTGCCAAGCCGCTGATTTCATATCAGGATTCTGCAGAAGAAAGGTGGGATGGTAGGTTGGCACCACCACTAGCTGACTTTCATCTCCCAGTAGACCCGGCAACACCCGGCCGCGCAACATGGAAAGCGGTCTTTCAATGCCCGTCAAAACCTGTGCGGCAAACGTTCCCATGGCACAAACAACTTCCGGCTGTAAGAGTTCCACCTGCCGCCGCACATACCGAGAACAGGTTTTCGCCTGCTCGAGACTTGGGCGAACGGCAGCC
Organism: Desulfofustis sp.; assembly: GCA_030604345.1. The sequence goes on from JAUVWB010000006.1 coordinate 15,346, forward strand.
GGACCACCGCATTTGATCAGGCTGGTCACATAGACGTGGTCTGGGGAAAGCCCAAGGGCAGTCTTCATCCGCTCCACCATGAGGTCTTCCTCCGCACCGAAAAGCGTCTCCGGTCCCGTGGCCGATCCGCTGGGGACGATCGGCCACTCCCCGACGATCAACAATCGTGGCTGACTGCCACCGTCTCCGACAACCGGGCATACCCGCTGGGTATGCAACTGACACATCCGGCACGATGCAACCTCTTCTAGCAACTGAGCCAAGGCCACTCGAGCCGATACTGGTTGTTTCTCCGTGTCAGCGACTTCAGGGGCCACTGATGATTCCGTACTGGCTGCGCTCTTTCGGACCACCGCCAGGCTTGCAGACAGACGTTTCACGGCGGAATCGATGTGCTGGGAACCACTATAGCCGTGCACGCCGCAACTCCGATGATACCTGACAATGGCGCGCAACGCCCGAAGCGCCTGTCCCGAACTTTCAATCATCCCAGCACCAGCCAGATATCGAGATTTTTAATCTTTTGCCTTGCCGCCATTTCTTTCGCTGCCGACTTCGTTTTACTCCGGCAAGCGTCATCGTCAAACGTCCGGGTCCAATCAGCAGCCGTCTTCCCTACCCATGGTTGGACGTCACCAGCAGCCATAAAACCCATCTCCGAGGGACGAAAAGCTGGCCGCTCTTTTCTGCGGCTGCTGCGCTGCGGCCTCTTCACCCCGCCTGGTCTTCGTGATAGATCCTCCGACCGGGCCGAGTTGTTCTGGAAATCTGATTTATTGTTCATCCGGATAAAGCATCTTTTTTTGGGTTACCGGCACCTAACCTGACGAAGGGCATCGCCATGGACTTTACCCGCGCTAGTGTAATCGGAACCGCTGCAATCAGCGAACGATTTCCTTGACAAGAACCAAGAACCTTCCCCATACGGAGCGGCTGAACTCTTTACCTCTGCGAGTCTCGGTCTCCGACAAAAAAACAAAGCGCAACCTCCCCCTTTGTGGTATAGGGTAGAGACGTCCATATTGAGCATATACCCTGAACGGTTCATCACTCACCTCAACCAGGTTGCTGGCATGGAAAAGACAGAATTCAGTTCAATTCGCAGGAAACTCGGCAAGAC
>JAUVWB010000341.1 GCA_030604345.1 Desulfofustis sp.
GAAAGGTCGCCGACAGATTCTTGCCGTCCACGCAAGCAAGATCGCCATGGACCATTCGGTCGATCTCGACGAAGTTGCCCGGTCGACTCCCGGTTTCACCGGGGCCGAACTGGCCAATCTGGTCAATGAAGCGGCACTTATCGCCGCCCGGAAGAATCAATCATCCGTTACCGCGGTCGATTTCCACGAGGCCCGCGACCGAATCGTTATCGGCGTCGAGCGTAAGGGGTTCGTCCTTTCCGATGACGATAAGAGAACCATCGCCTTCCATGAAGCCGGCCATGCGGTGCTCGCCCGCTTCCTTCCCCATGCCGACCCCGTCCAAAAAATAACCATCATCCCAAGGGGAAAGGCAATGGGTCACATGCAACAACAGACACTCTCCGAACGTCAGACCTATACCAGGGATTATCTGCTCGACCGGTTGACCGTACTTCTCGGGGGCCGGGCCGCTGAAGAGTTGGCTTTGCGCCAAGTGTCCTCCGGCAGTGAGGACGACCTGCTGCGGGCGACCGACCTGTCAACCAGGATGATCTGCCAGTGGGGCATGAACGATGTGCTCGGACCGGTCGCTTATGCCAAAAACAGCGACGGATTCCTCGGTGGTCCGAGCGTCGCTCTGTTCCACGGGCATTTAACGGGGGGAGCCATAGATGCCGAGGTCCGCAAGCTCATCGATCACTGCTATCAGCGAGCGAGCAGAACGCTTTCGGAGCAGCGCTATTATCTGGAGAAGGTAGCCGAAATCCTGCTGCAGACGGAAGCCCTCGACGAAGAGGAGTTGGACATCATCTTCGAGTGTTCGCAAAAATTGCACCCAACGAACGGGCTGCCAGGTGAATCGAGCCTAGGCGAAGTGTGCGATGGTTGTCCGGCTCATGGCCGTTGCTCACCGGTCACTACCTGATCTTCTTTTCCGCTCCGCCGCTACCGATTTCTCCTCTTCCCCCAGCCAGCTGCCCGCGATCCTCTGAAAAATCGAAAAAGGCACACTTTTCCCTTGTTTTCGCGAGCAAGCCCATGATACACTGTGGCATTTTAGAGCACTGGTCATGCTCGCCTATTTTGCACAACACGCTTATGGCGACTCAAGGCGTCGGCGTGAGTTCTGATGGTCGTTCATCACGGTGGTGGTTGAGAGAAAACGGAGACAAAGAGGGCAGTATGATAGCGAATCAGACAAAAGTTGAGCAGCGGCAGGGCGTAGTGGTTACCGACGGGCTGGGACCCGCCGTTTTTCAAGGAGTTTTCTATGGATCCGGCCTGTTTGGAACGGTTCTGGTCGGTGCCTGGGCTGCCAGTTGTCTGGTGGGGGGCATGATTGCTGCCGGTGGTCCGGCAAAACTGGCGCTCAGCTGGTTTCAGGCCACCACGGGCATATAACCGGGCATAGAGCGAAGCCTATCGGGCCAGCCACCCGCGCCCCCCCACCAGCCCCTTCCCAAGCGCTACGGCACCGCCCCTCGCGAGCATGCTGGGCACACGCCACCGATACCTGGTGACAGGGCATCACCGCTCCACGTGGACTGGTGTTACGAAACCAGGTGGCTTGATGGCCAGTACGGAACAGGTAAGCTGGTCGAGGATGGTTTCGGCGGTATTGCCGATGAACAGTCCAGAAATACCGGTTCGGGCGACCGTCCCCATGACCACGATATCCGCCCGTAATGTGGCCGCCACCTCAGGGATCGCTTTCGTCGCCGCTCCCTGAGGCAAATGGAAGCTGGGAGAGAGATACGCATACCCCTCATCACCCATCCAGCCGCGCAGCTGTTCGAGCAGCCGGTGGAACTCGCCCTTGTGGCGCTCATATTCTCTTTCCACATAGTTGGTCAAACCAGAGGACGATACGCCGCCCCGAGACGTCCTGCTTTTTTTTCCGGGGGCCTCCCAGGCGTGAACGATGTGCAGGGACGCAAAGTCTGACAGCGCCAGCGAGGCGGCCAGGGACAACACCTCCCGATTCAGCTCCTGCTCGGCAGGGTTGGGAATGTACAGGTCGAAATCAACCGCCGCCACAATGGTGCGGTAGAGCGGTTTCTCCGGTAGCCTGATCAGCCAAACCGGGCATGGACACTTGCGGAGAAGGTGCAGATCATCACTGCCGAAAAGCCGATCAGTCCAACTCGGATTCTCCGCCGCTTTGATGAGCAGATCGTAGCCGTTTTTCAATACGGCCCCTATGGCCTCCAGATAGACCCGACCGACCAACACCTCGATGCGGATTTTCAAGTGTTCGGAGTAGGGACCGAGCATGGATTCCAGCATCGTGCGCCGAGCGGACTCCTCCGTCCCCGACTGCACGTCGATCGGCAGCTCTCCCGGAAACAAGCCGATACCAGCGGGGAATGGTGGCGGCGGGATCACATCGACCACGGTCAGGTTCGCCTGGTTGTTTTGCGCCAATGACACCGCCCGCTCCAAAGCGGATGTCTGGTCCACGCTCGACTCGTTCAGGTAGAGGATGTTTTTGAAACGTTTCATGAATAGCCTCACAACGCAAAGAGATCCGCCATCAAACAGGGGTGTTGATTTTTCAGGTTCATCCTCCATCGATCCCCTCCGCCTCCCCGGTTGCAGAGACGTACGCTTGAGTCGAACGAACCCTATTTGTTATGCCCTTTCCCGTGATTTTTACCTGCTTCTTTTCCTTTTCCCCTGCCTTGTCCCGGGGGATTGTTGTCTCGCGCAGTCCCAAAGGGAAACCTGCCATTTTTAA
>JAUVWB010000291.1 GCA_030604345.1 Desulfofustis sp.
AACACTTGTAAAACCTCGAGGAACGCGATAGTCTGTCTCTTTGCAACCCGGATACCGGTTTTGGCAGAGAGATCCTCTCAGCACATCATTGCCGTCTTGGCCAAAAAAGAGCGGACCGCGATGAAGTTCATGCGTCCAGCCGATTGCGTCAAACGCGAACAACTCGGCATAGAACCGGACAAACCCTCTGCTCCTGTCAATCACCTTGAGCCTCAAGACATCATTCGCTCTCATCACGGTCGTGTTGCTGGCCATAGCCTCCCTGGCCATGTGGACAGCTTTTCAGCTCATCGCGGAAAAGATTATCGAACAGTGGGGCCGGCGAATTGCCGAAATCCAGGTCCATTACGATAGCGGACGTCTCCTGCAGCCGCTGGAACGGGAGATCGCCCTGGCCAGGCAGATGGCCGAATCGAAAATCATCAAACGCTGGATCGTCGATCCCGAAGTCCCCGGTTTGAAGGCGCAGGCAATGGAGGAGATGGAGAGTTATCGACGCAACTTTCTCGATCAAAGTTACTTCCTCGCGCTACTCGACAGCGGCGATTACTATCATAACAACCGTCGCAACGAATTCGCCGGTCGCCAATGGCGCTACCGACTCGACCCGAAGAATCCGGCCGATGCCTGGTTCTATCGCCTTGTGGAAGAAAACCGGCCGTTCCATCTGAACGTCAACCCGGATGAAACCTTGGGGGTCACTAAACTCTGGATCGACGTGCTCATCCGCGATGGAAGCCGGATTCTGGGAATTGTCGGGACTGGCCTTGAACTGCAGAATTTCCTCGACGATATCGTCGATATCAAACAACCCGGCATTACGACCTTGTTTCTCGACTACCACGGCGCCATCCAACTCTATAAGGATCAGCATTTCATTGAATTTGCGAGCTTCATCAAACCCGAAGGCCAAAAAAATACGATTGCGGTGCTTTTGGACAAGCCCGCTGATTACCTCCGCTTGCAAGCAACGATGGAACAATTGGCAAAAGAACCAGTAAACGATGGCGTCGTCAAAACCGATTTCATAACGGTGGACGGCAAACGCCACTTGCTCGGAATCGCCTATCTTCCCTCCATCGGATGGTATGAAGTCACCCTGATGGATCTGGATCAGCTGCTTCCCCTCAGCCAGTTCCTGCCGATTGCCGTTTTATTTCTGGTAATCCTGGTGACATCACTACTGGTCTTTTTCGTTTGCCTCAACCATCTGCTCCTGTCTCCCCTCAATTCTCTGGAGCAGGCAATGGTCCGGGCCCGTGACGGCGATCTCAAACCGTCTCTGCCACCTCGCGGATACGGAGAGATTCGCCGCCTGATCGGCCATTTTCTCGCCATGGCCGAGTCCATCTCCGAACACACGCGGGAATTGGAAGCTAAGATTCGCGAGCGAACCGAGGATCTGGATCGTCTCGCTCGAATCGACGCCCTGACCGGACTGCTCAATCGGCGCGGCATGACTGAAGCGCTTCACAAGGTAGGGGCCCGAGCTCGTCGAGATCGCTCAAGATTCGGAATAATCTGGATCGATCTCGACCACTTCAAGCAAATCAACGATTCGCACGGACATGCGGCCGGTGACCGGGTTCTCATTGCGACAGCCCAGCTGTTGCAAGACAGTATCCGCACCTACGATCATGTCTCGCGCTGGGGGGGAGATGAGTTTCTGGCTCTGCTCACCCCGTGTGACTTCAAAACACTGCAGCAGATCGGCGAGCGTATCCGGGCCGGGATCGACTCCGGCACCAAGAAAATCGGTCCGCATGTCACGGTCAGCATCGGCTTTTGTCTGGCAGCTACCGATCACGAGATAGAGGTGGCCTTGAAGCTGGCGGATGAAGCCCTTTATCGAGCCAAGGCCTCCGGGCGCAACCGCATCTGCGGCGCCGGCGAATCAGCGGCCTGAACACACCGATGAAAACGACCGGGCCACTGTCAGCCAGCCCACCCGCCATCCGGCCATCACTGCACTCGCGAACGAGCAGCCGGCTGTCGCACGGCTTTGTGCCTGGTCATGATCGAACGCACCACTCGTAGGCATTGCGGAACATCTGCAGCCACGGGCTCACCGGCAGATGGCGGAACTCCTCGGGTAGCCAATGGGCTTGCCAGGGAAGGAAGACCCGTTCCGGATGGGGCATAACGGCCAGGTGCCTGCCATCCGGCGAACAGAGCCCGGTCAGGCCTCCCGGTGAACCGTTCGGATTGAACGGATAGGTCTCGGTCGGCCGGCCATCGTCATCGACGAAAACCAGTGGCGTCAGTCCTTGCTCGACCACCGCAGTTTGCAGCGTCGGGTCAGGAAAGACCAGCCGCCCTTCACCGTGGTCGACGTGGATGCCGAAGACCAGGCCCTCCATCCCTTTGAACATCAGGGCCGGACTCCGGTTCACCTGGACCGTGGCCCAGCGCGATTCGAACCGGCCCGACTCGTTATGGATGAAACGCGGCTGCCGCTCCGGTTCGATCCCCAACCAGGGTACCCAGCCGATCAGACCAAAGAGCTGACAACCGTTGCATACTCCAAGCGAGAAGGTGTCCGGACGCTCGTAAAAGGCATCGAACTGCTGCTTGAGCCGATCGTTGAACAGAATGGTCGCCGCCCACCCTTTGGCCGACTCCGGGACATCGGCATAGGAAAAGCCGCCCACCGCCGCCAGACCACGGAAACCGTCAAGGCTGATGCGACCGGACAACAGATCGTTCATGCACACATCCCACGGTTCGAACCCGGCCAGATAAAAGGCCGAACTCATCTCCCGATCGGAATTGGATCCCTCGTCGCGCAGGATGGCCACCCGTGGCTTATCCGTTCTCTGCAGCACCTCCTTCGGGGGTGGTTCAGGTGAAAAGGGAATCCGATACCGTGGCCCATTGCGTCGGAAGCTGCTTTTCTTTTCCGATTCTGCACAGGCCGGTTTCATCTGCAGCCGCTCCAGCTGGTAGCTGGTCTCTTCCCACCATTGCCGCAGTACCTCCATCTCTTCATCCAACACCAGCATACCGTCACAGCAGATGCTGATGCGGTGGGCTACGCTGCTTCTTCCAATCAGGACCACCGGCACATCGATCAGAGAAAGCAGGGTCTTGATCTGTTCCACCTGATTTTCACCACACTCGACCACATAGCCCAGC
>JAUVWB010000039.1 GCA_030604345.1 Desulfofustis sp.
CGGAGGTTGCGCCCGGAGACAGGGCAGCGACGATGCCCGTTCTGATGGTAATGGTCGGATCCTCCGTCCGTTGCATCTTGAGGAAGGCATGAACGCCGATGGAGACGATCATTGCCGTCAAGATGATGGTGACAGCTGGATAGCGAAGCCAAAATTTTATCGAAGTCATGAAGCTGTTCCTTTAGACGATGATTTGATGTGGGGAAAGCCCGGCCTTCCGAAACTGATCCGAGCGATTCGGCTGCGGATTCTTTCCAGAAAGCCTTTGATGCCGGAGCTGGCGATAATTGCCGCCAAGATGAAGAAAAAGTGAATAAATCGAAGTCCAAACAGTATGTTGTTCACGAGACTGTTCCTCTTTATTGGGAAATTACCTATCGATCTCAGATCCTTCTGTGGCGGCCACGGCCAGTCCGTCTCTCAGTTTGGTCTGTCCGGCCAGAACGATCAGTTCATCGCCGGAAAGTCCGCTCTTTATTGCAATTTCTTTATTGAAGGCCCCGCCGATTTCCACGCGTTTGGCATACACACGTTTCTGGTCGGGGTAGTAGACGTATACCTGGGTGGCACCCTGGGGATCACGTACCACGGCATTCCCCGGAAGCGTCACCATGGATACCGTTTGATCTCCGTGTATGATTGCTTCGGCCACCATGCCGACTCGTAACAGGAGTTGGGGGTTATCCACAGTGATTCTCGTCATGTAGGTTCTGGTACCGGGGTCTGCGGAGATGTTGATGAGTCGCACCTTGCCCTGGAACGACTTTCCCGGGAGGGCGGGAATGGTGATTTCGGCATCCTGTCCTATCCTGACGAGGTGCACGTCCGTTTCCGGTACTCCGACATTCACCTCCACAGGTTCCATCTGAACGATCTCAAAGACAGGACGCCCCGCTGCGGCAGTGTCACCAGGTTCTATCAACCTCTTCGAGATATAGCCGCTGCGAGGCGCAAGCAAAGTTGCATCGGCAAGCTTTTTCTGGGCGATCCGGTTCTGGGCGTCAGCCTGGTTGAAAGCTGCCTTGGCCAGGTCCTTATCTTCCTTTTGCCCTCCGGACTTCGCCTGCTTATACGCCTGTTGTGCCTGTTGATATGCTGCTTTGTATTTCAGGAAGTCGTTCTGCGCCAAGGCTTCCTCTTCATACAGCATTTTCATTCTCCGGAACTCGTCCTCGGCCCGCTCGAAGGTGATGCGTGCCTGTTCCAGAATTTCCGGCCTCGCGGAATGCATTGCTTTTTCCATTTCCGCTTGCGCCCGGTCTTTCTGGGCTTCGGCAAGCTGGACCGCAAGGGTGAAGTCGGTGGGGTCAAGCTTTGCCAAAACCTGTCCATCATTGACATATTCACCCTCTCGCGGGCCAACAAATACAACTCTGCCGGGAACAAGAAAGCCAACGTTGGTAGGCGAGTTCGGTGTGGAGACAGTTCCGCTGGCAGATATCTTCACCTGGTCTTGAACCTTTTTGAGCTTGCCTACAACAACCGGTACAGAATCAGCATCCGCTGATTGCCTGTGTGACTCTTCCGTACAGGCAATCAACGAAATGCTCAAAATTGACATGATTACGGTCATCATCTTAGATTTGAAATTTACTCGCATTGTTGTTACTCCTCTCATTTGTGGATCTTCATTTCATTGTCTGCAGGTCCAAGCCATCTTTCGCCTTGCCTATTTCCTTCGCTCTCAGAAACGGCGAGCCACCTTCAATAGGGTTCGTCGAGCTTTTTCGTACTCTTCCTGGGACCCTTTGAGGTCGTCGCCCCGGAGGAGCACCGTTTCATGCGCAGTCACGCCAAAAAAATTCAGAATCGAGCTCAGGTAGGTAACGCTTAGATCCTGCTCCTGTCCAAGCCCATAAGGCTGACCTGCATGTAAATGGAGGGATCTACGTTGTGTAGCGGAGAGCATCCCTTTTGCTCCGTCTGGCGTCAAACTATAGGTGCGGTCAGGGACACAGATGGAGTCTATGTACATCTTGAACTCAGCAGGAAACCACAGGTTGAGGCTGTGGGTAACGAAGACGTACTTGTCGCACCGGCTGAATTGCTCCGCAAGACGCCAGATACGGCCCATTTTTCGCCGTTCCTCGTACGAAAGAACGCCGTAATCCTCCCCCTTCTCGATCTGTCCCATGGCGCTCAGAACGTCTTGGTCGACGCGCTGGATACTGTCGCGATAGAGATCGAGAGCCTCCACCTCGTCCTGTGGATTCCATTGTAAATACTCCTCTAAAAATTGATGACCGAGCGAAAGGGTACGTGACTCATTTTGAGTCCTTATATTGCAGGTGACGTAAAGCAGGGTGGCCATGAATTTCTCCTTCACATTATTATTTCCCCGACTCATAGCGAAGATCGTGCCATCTTGTATTGTATAATGATATCATGTAGATAAATTGAAGCAGCCTCGGAAAATTACAAAATGTTGTAACTGAGGTTACGGAATATTGTGGAACACGGCGATAGTACGATATATTGTATTTGCGGATGAGGACGGTGCGTGGCTGCCAATTCGACAGCGCAAAAGAATAAGATTCAGCACGAAGAGGCGATACGATGCATAACCGCGACGAATTCGTCCGGGAAATGACTCTCAGAATCTGCAGCAATCTGGAAATAAAGGAATCATTGCGCAGTGCGTTCGAGTTTCTGAGGGATGAGATACCCCTTGACGTATTGCTTCTCTTTCTACTTGATGAAAGGCTTGGCGCGGTTAGGCACATCGCGCATGCCGCTGACAAAGGAGCTGTACTCCCTGATGTAATAATCCCAATGCCTGAAGGGATGCCTGAGGCGATAGCGGCAAGGGATTTTCGTGAAGCTTTTATTGTAGCGCCTGAAACTGATGAGATTTTCAGCGCAATGGGTCCGATGGCTAAACTTAAAGGGAATTCGGATCTGATTGTTCCATTACGAATCAAGGAGGAACTGTCTGGAGGGCTGGTCCTTCGCGCACGAGGGGAGAACCGGTATAACCAGGAGCATGTTGATCTCGTTGGATGCCTTGCCAAGCCATTTTCAGTAGCCCTGGCCAACGCACTTGCTCACGAGGAGGTCCTTCGGTACCAATCGATCCTTTTAGATGATAAGCGTTTTCTTCACCGCGAGCTAAACCCTGTTATGGCCGAGGAAATCATTGGCGACAGCACCGGGCTGAGTAATGTTATGGAAATGGTTCGCCAGGTGGCACCGCTCAATAACACAGTGCTGATCCTTGGCGAAACAGGGACCGGCAAAGAGTTAATCGCAAACGCCATTCACTACTCATCCCCAAGAAAAGACGCGCCGTTCATCAAGGTGAATTGTGGCGCTTTGCCAGAGAACCTGATCGACAGCGAGTTGTTCGGTCACGAGCGGGGAGCGTTTACCGGGGCGATAGCTGAGAGCAGGGGGCGTTTTGAGCGAGCGGAAGGTGGGACGATTTTTCTCGATGAAATTGGAGAACTTCCTCAGACGGCTCAGGTTCGACTCCTTCGGGTACTACAACATCATGAAGTCGAGAGAGTGGGGGGGAAACGCCCCTTACCAGTCGATATTCGGGTAATTGCGGCAACTCATCGCAATCTGCAGGAGATGGTAACCAATGGGAGCTTTCGTGAAGATCTTTGGTACAGGTTAAGCGGGTTTCCGATGATTGTGCCACCGTTGAGGCAACGAAAAGAGGATGTCCCAGCCCTTACTCGCCACTTCGTGGCGCTAAAAAGCAAGGAGTTCGGAATTGGTTACCCTCCGTCAATTGCACCAGGGGCTTTGCAGCGGCTCATGGAATATAATTGGCCCGGCAATGTGAGGGAGTTGGAGAATATTGTCGAGCGTGAGATAATCCTTCACCGAGGTGGACCGTTAACCTTCGAGATGGTTCCCAAGCATGAGAACAGGAGTCTTTCCAAGTATGAGGACATGGCTGAGTCTCCAACACCTCTTCTCAAACTCGAAGATGCTATGGCTGCTCACCTTTCTGCAGTTCTAAAGTTGACCGAAGGCAAGATTCATGGACCCGGCGGGGCCGCAGAGTTGCTTGGCATGAATGCGAACACTTTACGATGGAGGCTGGATAAACTAGGTATCAGCTATCGTCGCCGGATGCGCGGAAAGGCAGGGGAATAATGACTGACACCTGGTCGAACTGGCAGAAAATTCTGGCCGCATAGCTGTTCCGTGACCAACTTGATCGACCAGGCTCTTGAGCAGATCCCGGTTCTCGTGCAAAAGACTTTGACTTCTGACAAGCTTACGATAGATTTCGACTGGACCATGGCTTTCTCCTCCTCTGGAGATGTGATTATGGGCTAATAACCACATGCCATGGTCCTTTCCTTTTTGCAGAACTTTCTGCACACTACCAGTATGAAGAATATACCATGGGGGAAAGGCTGTTCCTGCCGGAAGCGTGCCGCTTTTACTGTCGTCAGCAGGAACAACCATTGGGAGATGCTTAATTGCGGGGGATTTCGGAGGAGTTCATGAGCGATAAACTCTCACGACCAGCAGTTCAGCAGGACGTTGCCAGGAAAGGGCGAGATGAGGAACCTCTAACGCCGTGCCTGGCGTACACCCGCACCTACTGCAATTTCTGCGTGGGGTACTGCTGCTATCGCTTGCCCGGAGCCACACTCTATCTCGACGCCCTTGATATCAACCGGATCGCCCGTCATTTCGGGATCTCCGACGGGATGGTTCGGATGCGTTATCTGGAGGGAAAGAACACCTTCAAGGTCAATACCGACGGATCCTGCATCTTCCTCAGCCACGACAGGATTCGGGCGCGATGTACCATCCATGCCGCTCGGCCCCGGCAGTGCCGAGAGTTTCCCTACGATCAGCCGTGCCCGTACCTGGAACGTGAGGATCTCCTGGTGGCCATCTTGCCCAAGATTGAACAGTGGTTGGCCAGACCCTTCGAAGGGTCTCACCAAGCGGCGCGGGATTCGGCCTGACCGGCTTCTATGACCGTGGTGGCGGTGGGCTGGGGCGGAGAGCGGAGAGTACGGTGACCCGCTCACTCCTTGAGGGTGATCTGGAGGTGTCCTTCCTGCACCTGAATGGCGGCCACGCCGGCGGCAAACGATTGCCAGAATCCGGGTTCGGAGCCGAACACCTTGACCAGGTCCAGGTTTTTCAGGTTCCCCATCCAGGCGTTGGGGAGCGGCACCCCCATAATGGAAACGCCGCGCAGGACGAAAACCGGCATGTTTTCCCGGACGGCCACTTCGGCACCTGCTCTTACTTTGAGAATTTTTCCGCCGAGAAGGGGGAAGTCCGGGTCCAGGGGGATGAGCATCTTGATGCTCACCAGATTATCAGCGAAGTCAATGGCCATCTTGTCGGCCAAATCAGTGTTTTTCGCGACCATGGCGTTGATCTCCCGCTCGTTCAGCTTAATCTCCCGGGAGGCTCCCTCTTCGCTATAGGGCTCGGGTTCCACGGTCGTCAGTACGGGCGGTGGTGTTTCGTTCGCTTGCTCGCTGGCAGGAGCTGGGGGAGTGCCGATTCGATCGAAGTGTGCCAGTTTGCGTTCGAGTTGTTTCTCTTCTGTCGGGCTGAGCACTACCGGTTCGAACGGCGATGGAAAGAACCAGGCCTTGGCGATAAGGAGGGTTGCCACCATGGTTATCAGCATGGCGGCAACGACTATGCCGGCGATCTGGAGCCCGGAAAGGGCTGTGCGCTGCGGTTGCTGTTCCATGCGAGTGGTCCTCAATCGTGAATGGATTCTTCATTTCTCTATACGAAGCTGGGGCCAGTCTGTCAAATAGCAAACAGGCTGGAGAAGAGCGAATGACCACCGGTAGCACACGGTGCCGGTTTATTTTCCGTCGTTTCGTTGTTACGGTGTAGCAGTGGTGGGTAAAGGGCCGTGAGCCAGTGCGTCGGAGCCTGGCATCTGTTATACCATTTTTCCCGCTCCGGTCTCCTTTGGCCCGCCTGGCCAGCGATGTGACGCTGTGTTTGGAGGATGCCGGCGATCGACCGACCTTTCTAGCGGAGAAATGCCATGAGCGATCTGCAGCTCTACAAACAACAGGTGGAAAATAATCTGAAACAGTGGCAGAAAGACCTTCTCTCTTTTCGCATTCTGGCGGAAGAGGCAGAGCCTGACGAACAGATTAAACACTATCAGGTGATCGAAGAAATCGTCGCTAAGGAAGACGCCGTCAAAGAGAAATTGGCGGAACTGGATCATAGCGGTGCTGTCGCCGGCGAATTGCTGAAGGAAGAGCTCGAAGTCCTGCAGAACGATGTGCAAAAGGCCATCGATGCCGCCAGAGTAGTCATCAACTGAGCGGAGTCGGATAATTCCGGCGCCCTGTCTCGTCTTTCTTGTTTGGCACCGTTGCTTCAAGTATGATGAATGGGTACGTCGTTGAGGCTGGTACCGCGGAGGAACCGGTTATCCTGCCGAAGATCGTCTGGTTGGACGGAAGGGGGAACTATGGCGGCAAAGTGGGATACGGGCAGTCTTATCGGCACGTCGAGTGCGTACTGGCGCGGCTGCACCCTGCAAGCCGGGGTGCGGCTGGGGGTATTTACGGTGTTGGGGGCCCGCTCCCTGTCAACGTCGGAAGTGGCCGCGGCTATCGGCGCTGATCACCGGGCCACCGGATGCCTGCTCAATGCCCTGGCCGGGATGGAGCTACTGCTGAAATCGGGTGACCGCTACTCCAATTCCGAGGCGGCAGCGACGTTGCTCGATGAACACAAACCCGGCTATATTGGCCACATCATTCTCCATCACCATCACCTGGTGGACGGCTGGGCCCAACTCGACGTAGCAGTGCGCAGCGGCGGTCCGGTGGAACAGCGCTCCTATGGCGCCGAAGCGGAGAGGCGCAGCTTTCTGCTCGGCATGTTCAACCTGGCCAGCGGCGTGGCGCCGTTGATGGTGGAAGCCATCAGCCTCGCCGGACGAAAGCGGCTGCTCGACCTGGGTGGCGGGCCGGGCACCTATGCCATCCATTTCTGTCGGGCGAATCCGCACCTGCAGGCGGTGGTGTTTGATCGACCCACCACCGAGCCGTTCATGAAGCGCACGGTTGCTTCGTTCGGTCTCAGTGACCGGATCACCTTTGCCGGTGGCGATTTCAATCGTGATTCCCTGGCCGGTGGCCCGTACGATGTGGCCTGGCTGTCGCATGTTCTTCATTCCAACGGCCCCGAGCAGTGTGTTGAACTGGTCCGCAGGACCGGAGCGGTGCTGGCGCCGGGCGGCTTGATCCTGATCCACGATTTCATTCTGGACGATACCCGGGACAAACCCGAATTCGCCACGCTGTTTGCCTTGAACATGTTGATCAATACGGCGCAGGGCAGAACCTATTCCCGGGAAGAAATCACCGCCATGCTTGAGACAGCCGGCTTTTTCTCACCACGCTGCATTGATCCGAAAACACCGAATCAGTCGCTGGTAATGGCGGCAATCAAAGGCGATACATAGCAGGTATTGTTGGTTACGACCAAGGACAACCGATACCGAGGGAGGGAGCGGCGTGAACAGGTCTCATCGCGCAAAAAGAGGAGCGATGCATGTCATCTGGGGTGGTGTGGCGGCCCTGATGTCTTGTCTGTTGGTCTCGACAGCACTGATCGGTTGCGTGGGTAAACCGGAAAAAAGCTATCTGATGGACGGGCGCCAATTGCAATGGGGCGATATGAATCGGGACCAGCGCAAACGCCACATGCGTCAGGAGGTGGTGCCGCTGGCTCAAGCGATCTTTCAATCCTGGCGCCCGGAACGGTTCAGCACGGTCAGCTGCACCCTGTGCCATGGTGAAGGTGCGGGGAATGACGATTTCCACATGCCGACCGAGCATCTGCCGCGGCTCAGCGGCGAGCTCTTCCTCGGCTCCGAGTTTCGCAAGCATCCGGATACGACCCGGCTCAAGCTGGACCGCCTGGTGCCGGAAATGGCTGAAACTCTCGGGAAAAAACAATTCAGCCTGATTACCCGACGCGGCTTTGGTTGTTATTCGTGCCACCTGGGACCCGACGGGCCGCAGTTCGGCAACTGAGCCGGCACCGTGTGGTTGGCAGCCTGATTCGGTGGCGGAGAAACAGGGTATTATGGATGACGGAAGAACAGTTCGAAGAGGGTCAGCGCGATCTCCACGATGATGAGTATGGCGATGTACCATTCCACCCGCAAGCTGCGGCGGGCATGGAGCAAGCCCAGGGAGGTCTGGGCGGTGCGGGAGATCAGGTCGATCTTGCGTACCAGGGCCCGCTCCCGCTCCCGCAGTTCAAATTCGTCCTCGAGCATCAGATAGAACCCTTCCAACTCCGAGTGTTCCCAGAGCAGGTCGGGTTTTTCGGTGAGTTCTGCCCGGCCGACCATGTCGTGCTCGGTGACCAGTGCCGAGCCGATGGTCCTCAGCAGATGACCGCCGCCGCGCGGATGACGGTTACGAGCCAGCTTCTCCACCAGCGGCTCAATGAGCTCAAAGCTTCGTTTGATTCTCGTCTCGTAACTGGCCAATAGCACTGAACGAGCCAGTACCTCGACGAGGACCTGCAAGCGGGGTACGGAAGCGTCACGCAGCGTGATCCGATCTCCCAGCACCCGCTCTTCCTGACTCGGGGTGATCGAGACGTCAATCTGTTCCTCGTCCCCGTCGTCGATTCTTTCTTCCAGATAGCTTGCCAGGGCGGCATCGATGAGATGCTGCTGTTCCAGTGATGGAACATTGACAAAAACAACGATGCCATAGCGAAACAACGCGACGTAGCCCTGTCCCTGAGGAACCATGGTCGGAGAGACAGACAGCGCAACGTCGGAAGGAAAGCCGCGCAGCAGGATTCGCCGCGCCACCTGGACGGCGCGAATGACAAAGGTGACGGGAAGCTCCATGGGACAGAATCCTGAGCATGGTTCTTGACCGTGGGTGCTTCAAGGTCTTACCAGCTGTTATCCCCGCAATCATAGCTCGTTCCTGGTGGGTTGACAATCGGCTTTTGTCTCTCAGAGCTCCCTGGAGGATTGGCATCACAGGGAGCTTGCTCCAGGTTCTTCCGTCACCGTCTCCCCAGGCCGCCGCCGAGACCACCACCGCTGCCACCGGCATTGCCTTTGCCGTTGCCGGAATTGCCGGGGCCTCCTCCCTTGCCGGAATTACCCGGCCCACCGTCGTCGTTGCCTGCGGCTCCAGCGCCGCCGCCCTTGCCGGAATTACCGGGGCCGCCATTGTCGTTGCCAGCGGCTCCGACGCCGCCACCCTTGCCGGAATTACCCGGACTGTTGCCGCCGATGTCTGAGTTTCCGCGACCGGTTGCGCCAGGGCTTGCATCGCTCCCGCGGTTTGCCGAGGCGGCGCTGTTGCCCCGCCCGGCTGTCTGACCGGGCGCTCCCGATAAGCCTTTTCCCGGGGCACCGGCGGCGCCGAGCACTCCGGTTGCCGCCGAACTGCTGGCCCGGGACAGGCCGATACCGGTTTCTGCATGAACTCGGTCTCTCTTGGCTAGGCCAAGGCCGGGGTTCCCTGCAGCTTTAGCGTTCCTCTGGGTGGCTGCGGC